>CAXSEW010000226.1:0-6806 GCA_964236185.1 uncultured Nakamurella sp.
AGGTGCCACGGGCCGCGGTACCCCATTCCGGGCGGTGCGGTGATGTCCCACCGGCGATGGAGCAGAATCAGGCAGATGCGCAACCACGAGCACCGGCAGCGCTCCGTCTACGTGGTAGCCGGCCCGGCGGGTAGCGGAAAGAGCACCCTGGGCCGCGCACTGGCCGGTATCACCGGGGCGGTGGTGCTCGACCAGGACATCGCCACCAACCCGTTGATGGCCCAACTTGCCCTGGTGGTCAGGGCCGGCGACGATCTGGACCATCCGGCGCTGCGTGGGTCGGTCCGTCAGGCCAGGTACCAGTGCGTCATCGATGTGGCGGTCGACAACGGCCGGCTGGGTCGCGATGTGGTGATGATTGCCCCGTTCACCGCGGAATGCACCGACCCGCAGGCATGGCTGGAACTCACCCGCCAGTTGGTACCGGCCCAGGTCCGGCTGATCTGGGTGACGGTTCCGCCGGAGGTTGCGCTGGCCCGCCGCATCCGGCGCAACCTGGCCCGGGACGCCGCGGCCGCCGGTTCCGCCGCTCCCGAACCTTCGCTCGTGCCTGTCGTGGATCATCTGAGCGCCTCGGGTTCGGCGGAGCCGCAGGGTGAGGCCACCCGCATCGCCCGGCTGGTTCGGGAGCGAGCCGTCCCGCCGGACACGCCAGCGCAACGGTGAGCAGCCGTCCTGATGCAGTCGCCCGGCTAGGGTTCCCTGCGTGACTCAACGATGGGCCTACCTCGGGCCCGAAGGCACATTCACCGAGCAGGCGGTGCGGTCCATCGTGGAGCGGACGCCGGAGCTGGAGGTGCAGCCGATCCCCGCCGTTGGAGTGTCGGCCGCGCTGCAGGCCGTCCGGTCCGGGGACGCAGATGCGGCCTGCGTGCCGTTGGAGAACTCGGTGGAGGGGGGCGTGCCGCTCACCCAGGACGAGCTGGCCGGAGGTGAGCCGTTGATGATCACTGCAGAAGCGTTCGTGCCCATCACCTTTCATTTGCTCGTTCGGCCCGGGACGGCGTTCGAGCGGATCGCCTCGGTCGGTTCCCACCCGCACGGTCACGCCCAGGTTCGCGAGTGGTTGGCGGTGCACCTGCCGTCGGCGGAGATCGTGATGACCAGTTCCACGGCCGCCGCTGCCGCCCGCGTGGCGAGCGGCGACATCGACGCCGCCGCGGCGGCACCGGTCGCCGGCGAGCGTCTTGGTCTGGTCGCCGCCGCACAGGACATCGGCGCGGTGCGGGAGGCGACCACCCGATTCGTGTTGCTGCGCCGTCCCGGTCCGCCGCCGCCGCCCACCGGTAACGACCGCACGTCGCTCATCTTGAGCGTTCGTGACGAGCCCGGCGCACTGCTCGACGCACTGGCCGAGATCGCCGGCCGGGGAATCAATCTCACCCGACTGGAATCCCGGCCGACTCGAAGCAAGTTGGGCGAGTATGTCTTCCACATCGACGCGGATGGGCACGTCGCCGAGCCGGCGATGGCTGACATGGTGGCGACCCTGATCCGGCGTTCGGTGATGATGCGGTGGTTGGGGTCCTATCCACGGATGTCCGGCTCCGTCGTCCCGCTACCGGATTTCGCCACCCGGGCCGCGTATGAGACTGCGGGACAGCAACTGTCGGTACTGCTGACCGGGGAGACGAAGGAGCGGCTTTGATGCGGCTGATCTTGATCCGGCACGGCCAGACCCCGTCCAACGTTCTTGGTCTGCTGGACACCGCACCGCCCGGTCCGGGGCTGACCGAGCTCGGCATTGCCCAGGCTGCTGCGGTTCCGGCGACGCTGGCGGCGGAATCCATCGGAGCGCTCTACGCATCCACCGCCCTGCGCGCACAGTTGACCGCAGCGCCGTTGGCCGTCGATCGCGGCCTGGACGTCGTCATCCGTCCGGGGTTGCGCGAGATTCCCGCCGGGAACTGGGAAATGCACGGTGACGACGACTCGGTGCGCAGCTATCTGGAGTTGATCGGCGGGTGGCTCGCCGGTGATCTGCATCGCCGCAGCCCGGGTCCGAACGGCGAGTCCGGCGTCGAGGTGATGGAGCGGTTCGACGCGGTCATCGCCGAGATCGCGGCCGCTGGCGGTACAGCCGCTGCGGTCGTCGCGCACGGCGCCGTGAACCGCACCTGGGCGTCGCTGCGGGCGGACAACCTGGACGATGTTTTCGGGGCCAGGCACCGGCTGCGCAACACCGGCATCGTGGTGCTGGACGGCGATCCGGCGTCGGGCTGGACAGCAGTGTCCTGGACCGGCGTTCGGTTCGACGGCGGTCGGCCGGTGGACGAGGACGAACCGGGGCCGGCCGAAGACACCTCGGACGAGGATCCGTTCGACGAGCAGATTCCGGTCTCCGAGCACCCCTGAACTCGGGGTAGGACCGGTGGACCGACGTTATCCTGTGCCGATGACCGGTCCTGCCGTCGACCCGAGGAACCTGCGGGTGTCCGACGACGAGCGGTCGCACGTACTGGGATTGCTGGAGAGGGCGACCGGCCGCGGCCTGATCGATCTCGCCGAATACCAGCGGCGGAGCGCCAAGGTTCTCCACTCCGGCACCCGAGCCGAGTTGAATGCCGTCGTAGTCGACCTGCCGGGGTTGGTCATCGCCGGGCGGTCACTCGACGCCGCGGCCGCGGCCACCGCCGGGTCGCCGCTGTTGGTCCCGGGCTTTTCCGGCGCCGTGGGCGCGGTCGGCGTGCTGGAGCTGACCGGCTGGGGGTCGCGGTCGTTCAAGGGCCACTGGTCGGTCCCCGCCGCCATCGTCATCGGCGGATTCGGCGCGAGCACCAAGCTCGACTTCAGCCAGGCGACGCTGACCAGCACCGTCGTGACCATCGAATTCCGGTCCAATTTCGGCGGGTCGACCGAGCTCGTCGTGCCCAGGGGTGGGTCCGTCCGGTGCGACGGTCTGTCGATGCGCGGCGGCAGCGTCAACAATGAGATCGCCCCGGGTGGAGTCGGAGTACTCGACCTGATGCTCACCGGCGTCAAGAAGGGCGGAGCGGTCACCATCCGGCATCCGCGCTCGGGCATCTTCGGACGCTGACCGCGCCGCCCCTCGGCCCGCTAGATTCGACGGGACATGTGCCCATCGCCGGGCAACCTTCCGGCGCAAGTTCAGGAGCTCGCCGATGCCACCGCCCGCCGTACTGGTCAAAGGTCAGAATGCCCCACTGACGGCGACGTCGATCGTGGTGACGGTCGATGTGGCCGCACCGGCGGACCTGTCTGCGCTGCTGGTCACCGCGAACGGCAAGGTGCGGTCGGACGCCGATTTCTTGTTCTTCAACCAGCCGGACGGTCCAGGTGTCAGCTGTCGCCAGCCGGAGGCCGGGCGGCCGTGGCGGATCGAGATGCGCCTGGCCGAGGTGCCCGCCGAGATCGCCCAGGTGCGGGTGGTGGTGAGTCTGGAAACGGAGGGCGCCCGGTTCGGGTCGTTCCCGGCGCCGGTGGCCACGGTGTCCGACTCCGCCGGAACTCAGCTCGTCGGCTACCAGGTGGTCGGGCTGGCGACGGAGAGCATCGTGATCGCGGTAGAGGTGTATCGGCGCGGGGCCGATTGGAAGGTGCGCGCGGTCGGGCAGGGCTACGCCGGGGGACTCGCCGACCTGATCACCGACCACGGCGTCTCGGTGGACGACCCGGGACCCGCGGCGCCGGCTCCGGTTGCTCCGCCGGTGCCGGCTGCGCCACCCCCGCCCCCGCCACCGCCACCGCCACCGCCACCTGCGCCGACCACGCCGCCCGCCGCGCCTGCACCGCAGCCCATCGGCGGACCCGGTGAGGTGTCGCTGGTCAAGGGTCGCTCGGTGAGTCTGCTCAAGGGGCAGCGGGTGTCACTCCGGAAGGACGACGGCGGTTCGCTGACGATCGTGCGGATGGGACTCGGCTGGGACCCGATCAAGAAGAAGGGCATGTTCGGCGGCGGCCGCGACGTGGACATCGATCTCGACGCCTCTGCGCTGCTGTACTCCGGGCGGCAGCCGGTCGACGTGGTGTTCTTCAACAATCTGCGGTCAAAGGACGGGTCCATCCAGCATCTCGGCGACAATCTGACCGGTGCCGGCGAGGGTGATGACGAATCCATCGTGGTTGACTTGCAACGGGTTCCGGCCCAGGTGGATGCGA
The DNA here is from genome assembly GCA_964236185.1 of uncultured Nakamurella sp. Taxonomy (GTDB): domain Bacteria; phylum Actinomycetota; class Actinomycetes; order Mycobacteriales; family Nakamurellaceae; genus Nakamurella. The sequence goes on from CAXSEW010000226.1 coordinate 4,120, forward strand.
TCATCTTCCTGGTCAGCTCCTACCGCGGCCAGACCTTCGAGCAGGTGGCCAACGCGTTCTGCCGCCTGGTCGATCAGGGCACCAACGGCGAGCTGGCCCGCTACACGCTGACCGGCGGCGGCCCGCACACCGGCATGGTGATGGCGAAGGTGTTCCGCGAAGCCGGGTCCTGGAAGCTGCAGGCCATCGGCGAGGGCATCGCCGCCCGGACCCCGAAGGACGCCGTACCGCAGCTGGACCGGTTCCTCTGATCGTCGACCGGCCTGCCCGCTCGATGTCGCCTGTGCTGCAGTAGCCTGCCGTCGGCGCACGCCGCGCAATAGTCGACAGCTTCCTGCCTGGCGTTGAGCTTCGTGCAACCCCTTGGCCAGATGTGGCCGTCCAGGTGGCATGGCACTCCGCCCGCTCGTCGTCTGTATTCAGGTCCGCCTGCGTCACCTGGCGGCAGCTGGAGCCCTCATGCTGATGCTCAGCGGTTGCGCGGTCGGCCAACCGACTGCCAGCTCGGTCGCGCCGGGCACCGAGGTGACATCCAGCTCGTTCGCATCGGCCGTCCCCACGACATCTGGTGGGGTCCCGTCGGCCGGTCCCGCGACATCCGGATCGTCGTCGTCGTCGACCTCGACCGTTGCATCCGCCGCGGCGCCGACTCCGCGAACGGTAGCGGCCACACCTCCGATCAGAACGAAGCCGCCCGGTACCAACCCTCCGGTGGCTACCGGAAGCGGGAACATGGGTGATCCTCACACCGAAGCCAGCCTTACCGCAGCCACCGTGGCCGCCGGCGCCGGCGCCCACCTCGTCGTCGATCAGGTGCAATCGGATTGTTGCTTCGCCGAAGGCTCGATCTCCTATCTGGTCGTCCGCGGCGCCGCCGGGACGGTGGTCACCTGGCGGGAGTTCGCAGCCGGGGAAGTCGGCAAGCCCACCATCGGCCTGGACGTCACCTTGGATCCCGGGACCTACACGGTCGATTCGTTCCAACGGCCCTGCGACGCCAACTGCAGCTACCTGGACCCGCCGACCGTCAAGTGTTCACGGCTGTTCACGGTGCACCTCAACCGGACTGTTCGGGCAACCGTCCGCCTGTCCGTGCAACACGAGCGGTGCCTCTTCTCCAGGTGACCCGTTGGTGGATGTGGACGGCACACCGCGGGCTGGTACCGGTGCGGGCGATTCAACAGGGCCGGCGCACAGCTGAGCCGCGCGCTTCCCATCCACCCGCTCGCTCACCTGGGACCTCGCTCGCTTCGCACCGCGAGCGGCCGGCGCACGAAGCCAGCGGCGGGGGACAACGTGAGCGGCTTGCGGTGGGCCGAGCGGGTTGTGCACCGCGCTCGACGGACTGAAACGCGCTCGCCGACCGGCGCAGCCCGCTCGCCCGAATGAAACGCGCTCGCCTGACTGCAGCGCGCTCGCCCGCTCAGTGCAAGACCCGTCAGTCGAGCTCGGCGGCCCAGGGCGGGTTGGCGCCGGCGCGTGAGCAGGTGACGGCCGAGACGCGGGAGGCGAAGGTGAGCGCCTCTTCCAGCGCCGGCAGCTCCAGCGTGTCGAGTCGCCCACCGAGCAGGCCGGCCTGCGCGAGGTGGTGCAGCATGCCGCCGTGGAAGGAGTCGCCGGCGCCGACGGTGTCGACCAGCGTGGTCGGGGCGATGGGTACCCGCACCTGCTCGCCGCGGAGCGAGGCGAACGCCCCCTCGGCACCGAGGCTGACGACGGCCAGCGGTACGCCGAGATCATGCAGGTGTGCGGCGGCGTCCTCGGGGGTGTGATCGGGCCAGAGCTGCTCGAGGTCGTCCTCGGACAGCCGGACGATGTCCGACAGCCCGGCCCACCGGTCGATGACTCCGCGGTAGGTCTTGACCGGCACCAGCAGCGTGCGCAGATTCGGGTCGATGGACACGGTGAGGCTGGATCGGGCCCGCGCCAAGAGGTTCTCGATGACCTGCCCCGACGGTTGCAGGGCAAGCGCCAGCGTTCCGGTGTGGATTGCCACCGGGCGGTCGTCGCCGAGGAACGGCCCGTCGATCAGCGGCGCCAGGGTCTGGTCCGTCCAGGCCCAGTCGGCGGTGCCGGAGGTGTAGAACTCGTAGGACGCGGCGCCCGCGGCGTCCAACCGGGCGATGGCCAGCGTGGCGGGTTCGGGCGCTGCCTCGGAGGCGCTGAGGTCGACTCCGGATTCCTCCAGCTTCGCCCGGCACAGGGCGCCGAGCGCTCCGGTGGACAGTCGGCCCGCGAATCGGGCGGTGCTACCCAGGCGGGCGACCGCGACCGCGAAGTTGGCCGGCCCGCCGCCCGGGTGGACGGTCAGGTGGGCGGCCCCGTCGACGATGCCGTCGGGAGGCAGAACGGCGTCGGCGACGACTTCTCCGACAACGGCGATGGTGGGCATTGCTCTCCCGGCGACAGGCAGCCGGCCGGCGGGGCGCCGGCTGGTGGAGCAAAGGTTAGTGGACCGCCACGTCGACGGCCCGGGCACCTCGCGCTGCGGGCGCGCCGCCGCCGATCGGGCCCGATCAGGCCGGGCCAGGCCGGGTCAGGCCCAGCCCAGCTCGTCCAGGCGGTCGTCGTCGATGCCGAAGTGGTGGGCGACCTCATGGATGACGGTGGTCACCACCTGCTGGCGAGCGCCTTCGACATCACCTGCCACGGCAAGGATCGGCTCTCGATAGATGGTGATGGTGTCC
>CAXSEW010000227.1:0-1493 GCA_964236185.1 uncultured Nakamurella sp.
CAGCCCGGCCGTCGCCGTTGCCGGGTGTCCGGCCGCAACTCCGGCGGGGATTGTCGTCACCGCAGGAGACTAGCGGCCGCAGCCATCTCTTCCCGCAGGTTGCCGCGGGCGACGACCGCCACGTCCGCCAGGTCGAGCCAGTCCGCCATCCGGCGTAGCTCGACCGCCGCGGCAGCCGCGACGGCCGCCGGCGCCGTTTCACTCGTCGCGGGGCCCGCCTGCTCCTCGTACCAGGACGCCTGCACCAGCAGGCGGCTGGTGGCCCGGTCCGCCTTCAGGTCGAAGCGGGCCGCCAGGCGATCGTCCATCAGGAACGGGAAGACGTAGTAGCCGTAGACGCGCTTCTCCGCCGGCGTGTAGATCTCGATGCGGTAGCGGAAGTCGAAGAGCCGCTCGGTCCGGTCGCGCTCCCACACCAGCGGATCGAACGGGCACAGCAGCGCCCGGCCACCCACCTTGCGCGGCAGCTTGGCGTCGCGGTGCAGGTACGCCACGTCCCGCCAACCGGCCACCACCGCGGGCAGCAGGGTGCCCGCCTCGACCAGTTCCAGCACTGCTTGCCGGGCATCCGCGTTGGGGATGCGGTAGTAGTCCGCCAGGTCGCCCACCGTGCCGATGCCGTGGGCGCGTGCGGACAGCTCCACCAGCGCCCGCTTGGCGTCGGTCTCGTCGGGCGTCGGCTGGGCCAGGATGGCCGGCGGCACGATCCGCTCGGTCAGGTCGTAGACCCGCTCGAAGCCGCGCCGGGAAGCGGTACCGATGGCGCCGATCCCGAACAGGTACTCGCTGGCGATCTTGGTGGCCGACCACTCCCACCACCCGGACCGGCCCCGGCCCGGCGCCTCCAGTGCCTTCTCGATGTCGCCGGCCGACACCGGCCCGGCGTCCTGCACGACGGCGAGGACGTCGTCCAGGAACCCGGGATGCTCGGCCCGCAGCTTCGCCGCGCTCGCCCAGGGCCCGTCGATCCGTTTCTGCTGCCGCCAACGCAGCAGCGGCTGGTGCTCGATCGGGATCAGCGACGCCTCGTGCGCCCAGGTCTCCAGCATCAGCCGTCGCGAGGCTTGCCGGGGCCAGGCCGCGTCGGCGAGCAGGTCCAATGGGTAGCTGCCCAGGCGGGCGAACAGCGGCAGGTAGTGCGCCCTCGCCAGCACGTTGACCGAATCGATCTGCAGCAGCCCGATCTTGTCGACGGTCCGGCGCAGCGCACCGCGGTGCGGCTGGTGGACCGGGATCGACGGGTGCGGCAGCGGCGCGGCGAGGCCCTGCGCCGCAATGGCGGTGCGCCGGGCCTGGGCGGCGGTGAGACGGAGGGCGACTGGCACGCCGTCATCATCCCGTACCAGTCGTCGTGCCAGCGTTGTGCGTCGGGCCAGCAGTCTGCCGACGGCGCCGACCAGCATGCGGGCCGCCGGCCGTGCGGCCACTATTGTTCGCCCCGACGGCGCCGACCAGCATGCGGGCCGCCGGCCGTGCGGCCACTATTGTTCGCC
>CAXSEW010000227.1:1593-6805 GCA_964236185.1 uncultured Nakamurella sp.
CCGACGGCGCCGACCAGCATGCGGGCCGCCGGCCGTGCGGCCACTATTGTTCGCTCATGGGCCCGCACGAGCGCTGGACCGCCTTGCTGGACATCCTCGGCCGGGACGGTCGCCTCGACGTAACCATGGCCGCGGAGGAGCTGGCCGTGTCCGCGGCGACCATCCGTCGCGACCTGGACCATCTGGCCGGTCAGCAGCTACTCAGCCGGACCCGGGGCGGCGCCGCGCCGGCCAGCGTCGCCTACGACCTGCCGTTGCGATACAAGACCGGCCGACATACGGCAGAGAAGTTCCGCATCGGCGCAGCTGCGGCCGCGTTGATCAGGCCCGGGTCGGTGGTCGCGGTCAATGGCGGCACCACCACCTCCGAGGTGGCCAGGGCCCTGGTGACGGTGCCGGGCGGCGGCGATCACGACGGGCTCGGCGACCCGGCGTTCACCGTCGTCACCAACGCACTCAACATCGCCAACGACCTGGCGGTGCGGCGCACCATCAAACTGGTGGTGACCGGCGGCGTGGCGCGCCCCAGCTCGTACGAACTGGTCGGCCCGTTGGCGCTGCCCGCGCTGGAACGGCTGCACCTGGACTACGTCGTGCTAGGCGTGGACGGCTTCGATGTGGCGACCGGCGCCACCGCGCACCACGAGGGCGAGGCGGCGGTCAACGCGCTGATGGTCGCCCAGGCGACGACCGTGGTGGTGGTGGCCGACGGCTCGAAGCTAGGACAGCGTTCATTCGCCCGGATCTGCGCCACCGCGGCGGTGGACGTGTTGATCACCGACACCGGCGCGGACGACGATCAGGTAGCAGCCTTCGAGGCCGCCGACGTGCATGTGATCAGGGCCTGACGTGGCCGACGCACTGGTCCGACCGGCCGGCGACGGTGACGCCGCCGTCCTGGCCCGACTCCAGCTCGACGTCTGGCAGCAGGCCTACGCGGACCTGCTCCCGGCGGCTGCGCTGTTCGCCGATCCGGTACGACAGGCGGAGGTGTGGGCCGCCCGCATCCGGTCCGGCGGGGTGCTGCTGGCGTTCGAGGGCGCGGTGCCGGTCGGCCTGGCGGCCACCGATCCGGAGCTCGCCCCGGCCGGCGCGGGTGAGATCGAGCTGCTACACGTCCTGCCCCGCTGGTCACGGCGCCGGCACGGCGGCAGGCTGCTGGCGTCGGCGGCCAGGCAGCTGCGGGACCTCGGCGCCACCCGCGGCCAGTGGTGGGCGCCGGCGAGTGACGCCAGTGTGCAGCAGTTCCTGCTCGGCGCCGGGTGGGCGCCGGACGGCGGACAACGGGTGCTGGACACCGGCGAGGGCACGTTGACCGAGGTGAGGTACTCGGGGAACCTCGACCTGGTGCTGATCTGACCCGCCGGCCGGCGGTCAGTGGGCACCCACCGGTCGCTGACGACCGGTAGCTGCCCTCTCGCCCCAGCCAGGCGCCGTGGAGAAGGTCCGGCCGCCGGTCAGCGCTACGACTTCGACAGCTCGATCGCGCGACGCACAGCGGCGCGGGCCCGCTTCCGGTCGCCAGCCAGGTTGTAGGCGTAGCCGAGTTCGTACCAGGCCCGCCAGTCGCTCTCGTCCGCCTCGACCCGGGTACGGACGGTCTCGAAATACGCGTCCGCGGAAGCGCGCTCGATACGGCCGGAGGGTCGGCGCGCCAGCTGCGAATCATCCGGCAGTTCACCGGCGTCGGCCAGCCGCCGAGCCAGTGCCGCGGTGGCCGCGCCGAACCGCAACTCGTAGACCACCAGTACCACCCCGATGAACGGCAGGATCAGTACGCCGATACCGAGCAGCACACCCACCCAGGTACCGGTGCCGACCAGGTAGACGCCGCGCTGGCCGAGCAGCACGAAGTAGACAACCAGTGCCGCCGTGAGGATGGCGACGGTGATCCGGGAGCGCACGGGCGCAGTCAGTCCAGCCCGAGGACATGCTCGAGCCCGAGCGTCAGCCCGGGTCGGTCGACCACTGCGCGGACCGCAGTCAGTACGCCGGGCATGAACGACGACCGGTGCAGGGAGTCGTGACGGATGGTCAGCGTCTCGCCCGCGCTGCCCAGCATGACTTCCTGGTGCGCCACCAGCCCGGGCAGCCGGACCGAATGCACGTGGATGCCGTCCACGACGTTGCCGCGAGCACCGGGCGCCTGGATCGTGGTGGCATCCGGCACGGCGCCGAGGCCGGCAGCTTTGCGGGCGGCGCCGATGCCGCGGGCGGTGGCGATCGCGGTACCGGAAGGAGCGTCGACCTTGCCGGCGTGGTGCCGTTCGATGATCTCGGCCGAGGTGAAGAATCGGGCCGCCTGCCGGGCGAACCGCGCGGTCAACACAGCGCCGATGGCGAAGTTGGGCACCACCATCACGCCGACGTCGGGCCCCCGCTCGAGCCAGTGCTGGATCTGCTCCGCCTCGGCGTCCCCGATACCCGAGGTGCCGACGACGGCGTGAATACCCTGGTCGACGCAGAAGCGGATGTGCTCCATCACCACATCGGGGTGGGTGAAGTCGACCACCACCTGGCTGCCGGCGTCGGCGAGGGAGAACAGCCACTCCCGGCCGCCGACCGCTCCGACCAGGTCCATGTCCTCCGCCTGGTCGACCGCCTGGCAGACTTCCGATCCCATCCGACCGCGGGCGCCGATGACGCCGACCCGGAGGACTTCGTCCGACCTCTCATCCGACATGGCGACGCTGCCTTCCTGTACTGATCATCGAAGTCAATTGCTCCGGCAGATCCGTCTGGGCAGCGTACGGCCCCACCACGGCGGCGGTGAGCGGCTGGGTGAGCAGCCGCCCGGCCAGGGTGGCGACCTCGTCGGCGTGCACTGCGGCAATCGCCTCGAGCTCCTGCGCGACGGAGCGATAGTCGCTGCGCACCAACAGGTTCTTGCCGATTCTGCTCATCCGGGATTCGTTGTCCTCCAGGCCCAGGATCAGATTGCCCGCGAGCTGACCGTGCACCCGCGCCAGTTCAGCGGTCTCCAGTCCGTGCTCGGCGACGGCACGCAGCTCGACGTCGATCAGGCCGGCGACGGTCCCCAGGTTCTCTGGCTGGCACCCGGCGTAGACCGAGAACGAGCCGACGTCGGCGTACCCGGAGGTCGCCGCGTAGCAGGAGTAGGCCAGCCCGTGGTCCTCGCGGATGGTGCGGAACAGTCGGGAACTCATCCCGCCACCGAGGGCCGCCGCCAGCACGGACATGGCATACCGGTCGGGATGGGCGCGGCCGGACGCAGGCACGCCGACGCAGACGTGCGCCTGCTCGATGTCCCGCTCGACCACCAGCACGTCGGCACTCGCGCCGGCCCGCCCGCGACCCACCCGGGGCGGCTGCGGTGCGACGTCGGTGGTCAGCCGGGCGCCGAACGCCTTGCGGACCCAGCGGACCACCTCGCCGTGGTCCACCCCGCCGGCCACCGCGACGACCATCTTGTCCGGCGAGTACCGGCGGCGGTAATAACCGGCGATCTGGCTGCGGTTCATGTCGGTGATGGTCTGCTCGGTGCCGATCACCGGCGCGGCCACCGGATGTCCGGCGAACAGCGCGGCGGCGAAGGCGTCGCCGAGGGTGTCCTCCGGGTCGTCGTCGCGCATGGAGATCTCTTCCAGGATCACTTGACGCTCGACATCAACATCCACGGAGGCAATGACCGCATCCAGCACCACATCGCAGACGATGTCCACCGCCAGCTCCGCCGACGAGGCGAGCACGTGCGCGTAGTAGCAAGTGTACTCGTGCGAGGTGAAGGCGTTGAGCTCACCGCCGACGGCATCGATCGCGGACGCGATCTCGTGCCCGGACCGGTGCCGGGTGCCCTTGAAGAGCAGGTGTTCCAGATAGTGCGACGCCCCGGCCAGCTTCGGGGTCTCGTCGACAGAACCGACGCCGACCCATATGCCGACCGAGGCGCTCCGGGCGCCGGGCACGCTCTCGGTGATCACCCGCAGACCGCCGGGTATCACCGAGAGCGTCACCACGCCGCCGTCGGCGCCGCGTTCCAGAACAGCAGTACGGGTACGCGGCGCCATCAGCAGAGTCAGACCGAGGCTTCGACCGGAGCCGAGCCGTTGGCGCCGGACGGCGAGGTCTCCGCCACCACCGGGACCAGGCTGATCTTGCCGCGGGCGTCGATCTCGGCGATCTCGACCTGCAGCTTGTCGCCGACGTTCGCGACGTCCTCGACCTTGTTGATCCGCTTGCCGTTACCCAGCTTCGAGATGTGCACCAGGCCGTCACGGCCCGGTAGCAGCGAGACGAACGCGCCGAAGGCGGTGGTCTTCACCACGGTGCCCAGGAAACGCTCGCCGACCTTCGGCAGCTGCGGGTTGGCGATGCCGTTGATGATGGCGATCGCCGCCTCGGCCGCCTCTCCGGTGGCCGCCGACACGTAGATGGTGCCGTCGTCCTCGATCGCGATCTCCGCGCCGGTCTGCTCGGTGATCGAGTTGATCATCTTGCCCTTCGGCCCGATGACCTCGCCGATCTTGTCGACCGGCACCTTGATGGTGGTGATGCGAGGAGCGTTGTCGCTCATCGGGTCCGGTGCGTCGATGGCCTCGTTCATCACCTCGAGGATGGTCAGCCGGGCGTCGCGGGCCTGCTGCAGCGCGGAGGCCAGCACCGCCGACGGGATGCCGTCGAGCTTGGTGTCCAGCTGCAGCGCGGTGACGAACGTCTTGGTGCCGGCGACCTTGAAGTCCATGTCGCCGAACGCGTCCTCGGAGCCGAGGATGTCCGTCAGCGCGACGTACTCGGTCTTCCCATCGACGGTGTCGCTGATCAGGCCCATGGCGATGCCGGCGACCGGCGCCTTGAGCGGCACACCGGCGTTGAGCAACGACATGGTCGACGCACAGACGCTGCCCATCGAGGTGGAACCGTTGGAGCCCAACGCTTCCGACACCTGCCGGATGGCGTACGGGAACTCGACCTTGGTCGGCAGCACCGGCACCAGGGCGCGCTCGGCGAGCGCTCCGTGGCCGATCTCCCGACGCTTGGGCGAGCCGACCCGGCCGGTCTCGCCGGTGGAGTACGGCGGGAAGTTGTAGTTGTGCATGTAGCGCTTGCGGTTGTCCGGGTTGAGCGTGTCGATCATCTGCTCCATGCGCAGCATGGCCAGCGTGGTGACGCCCAGGATCTGGGTCTCGCCACGCTCGAACAACGCTGAGCCGTGAACGCGTGGGAGCACGTCGACCTCGGCGGAAAGCGCCCG
>CAXSEW010000228.1:0-6803 GCA_964236185.1 uncultured Nakamurella sp.
GACGGCCAGCGGGTCGGCGGTGCCGAGCGACGGCGGCGGCGGGACGTCCGCCAGCATCCGCGGCACCGCGCTGAGCAGCAGCGCCGTGTAAGGATGCTGCGGTCGGTCGAAAACGTCCACGGTGGCGCCGGTCTCGACGATCCGGCCCCGGTACATGACCGCGATCCGGTCACTGACCTGGCGGATCACGGCCATGTTGTGCGACACGAACAGCATGGACAGGCCGAGGGTCGCCTTGAGGTCCAGCAACAGGTTGATGATGGTCGCCTGCACCGAGACGTCCAGTGCGGAAACCGGTTCGTCGGCGATCAGCACGGTCGGCTCCAGGGCCAGCGCGCGGGCGATGCCGATCCGCTGCCGTTGCCCGCCGCTGAACTGTCGCGGCGTCCGGCCCAGCGCCTCCGGCGGCAGGCCGACCAGTTCCATCAGCTCCAGACACCGGGCCCGCACCCGGTCGCGGGGAACGATGCGGTGGTAGCGCAACAGCTCGGACAGCGTCTGGCCCACCGTCATCCGAGGGTTGAGCGAACTGTAGGGATCCTGGAAGACCATCTGCACCGTGCGCCGCTGCGCGGCGTTGGGCAGTCCGTCCAGTTGCTGACCGGCGTAGCGGATGGATCCCGCGGTGGGTTGGTACAGACCCATGATGCAGCGGCTCAACGTCGACTTGCCGCAGCCGGATTCGCCGACCAGGCCCAGCGTTTCCCCGGCCGCCAGGGACAGGTCCACCCCGTCGACCGCCTTGATGACATGCGGCGCCGTTCCGGTGAGCCGGTCGGTCCAGCTGCGCCCGGAGGTGAAGTGCTGCATCAGCCCGGTCACGCCCAATACCTCAGGTGTAGGCGTCGCGGGCTCCTTCGTGATGCTCAGTGGGCTGCTCATGAGATCGCCTTCGTCAGCGGTAGCGGCTGCGACGACAGCTGACCGGTCCACTGCGGCCACTGCGGTGCAGTTTCCCAGCGCAGGCAGGCAGTCCCGTGCAATCGGTCCGCGGGCACAGCTACCAACGGCGGATCCTGCGACGTGCACTCGGGCTCCGAGAACGGGCAGCGGGCAGCGAAGGAACAGCCCTGCACGGTATTCGTCAGGTCGGGGGGTTGACCGGGAATGGTGAGCAGCCGGTGCACCGGGACGTCGGGATCGGGCACGGACCGCAGCAGCGCATAGGTGTAGGGATGGCGGGGATCGGCCAGGATCGTCCGGATCGAACCCGATTCCACCACCCGGCCCGCGTACATGACGTACACCCGCGAGCAGGTCTGGCTGACGACGGCCAGGTCGTGGCTGACGAAGATGAGCCCGAGCTGCTGGTCGCGCCGCAGGGTCTCGATCACCTGGAGCACCTGGGCCTGGATGGTGACGTCCAACGCGGTAGTGGGTTCGTCGGCGAGGATCAGCCGGGGCTGGGTGGACAGGGCGATGGCGATGCAGATCCGCTGCCGCATGCCGCCGGACAACTCGTGCGGGTAGGCGCGGTAGCGGCGTTCGGGCTCCGGGATGCCGACCTGCTCCATCAGGTCGACGGCGCGGGAATGCGCTGCGGTGCGTGACATCCCCAACTTGCGCCGCGGCACCTCGGCAATCTGGTCACCGACCCGGATCACCGGGTTCAGCGCGGTCAGCGAGTCCTGGAACACCATGCTGACCGAGTCGGTGAGCAGCTTCTGCCGGCGAGCGGTGGGCATCCCGGTGACGTCGACGCCGTCCAGCAACACCGAACCGCCGACGATCCGCGCGGGCGGCGGTAGCAGTCCGAGGAGGGCTCGGAGCGTGATGCTCTTGCCGGAACCCGATTCCCCCACCACGCCGATCGCCTCGCCGGCATCCACGGTCAGCGAGACCCCGCGGATGGCCTGCAGATTGCCGTGCGGCAGCGGGATCTCGACGTGCAGGTCGCGCACTTCCATCAGCGGTGTCATCGCCGGCCGAACCGTTCGACGAGTCCGTCGGCGACCAGCGCCAGGGCCAGTCCGGTGATGACCACGGCGAGGCCCGGAATGGTCGCCAGGTACCACTGGGTCAGCAGGAACTGCTGGCCGTCGGTGATCATCGATCCCCAGTCCGGCGTCGGCGGCGGAACGCCGAGCCCCAGGTAGCCCAGGGTGACGATGGCCAGGATGGTCAGCACGATGTCGCTCATCGAGTAGATGACGGCCTGCAGCACCACGTTCGGCAGCAGATGTCGGAACAGTATGCGCCAGGTGGGCAGACCACTGGCCCTTGCCGCGAGGGCGTATTCCTGCTCCTTCGCGACCAGCACCTCGCCGCGGACGATGCGGCAGTAGGCCACCCAGCCGACCAGGGTGATCGCCACGTAGATGCTGCCGGTGCCGGCGCCGAGGGCGAACACGATCGCGATCACCAGGACGAAGAACGGGAAGGCGATCACCACGTCGACGATGCGCATGATCAGCGTGTCGATCCAGCCGCCGAACCACCCGGACACGAGGCCGAGGACAGTGCCGATGAGAAACGGGCTGATCACCGCGAGGAATCCGACGCGCAGGTCGATCCGGGCTCCGTACAGCAAGCGCGACAACACGTCTCGACCCAGCGCGTCGGTGCCGAGCAGGTGCCCGGGTGTACCGGGCGCGGACCGGGCGTTGACCAGATCCTGCGCAATGGGATCCCACGGGGTCAGCAACGGAGCGAAGATGGCCGCCAGCACGATCAGCACCAGCAGCACCAGTCCGGCGATCAGCGGGGTGTTGCGTCGGCGACGCCGGCGTCTGGTCGGAGCACCGGCGAGAGCCGGGGCGGTGATGGCGCTCATGCGAGCCGCACCCTCGGGTCCAGGGCTGCGTGGGTCAGGTCCGTCGCCAGATTGACCAGGACGACCATCACCGCGAACACCAGGGTCACGCCCTGCACGATCGGGAAGTCCCGGTTGAAGATGGCGGTGATCATCAGATAGCCGATGCCGTTGAGCGCGAACACCTTCTCCACCACTACGGTCGAACCGATCAGGTAGGCGATGTTGACACCGAGCACGGTGACGGACGAGATCGCCGCATTGCGCAGGGCGTGGGCGAGAACGACGCGCCGGCCGCCCAGGCCCTTGGCGCGGGCGGTGGTGATGTAGTCGCTGCCGAGCACATCGATCATGCTCGCCCGCAGGCTGCGGATGAGAATCGGTACCAGCGCCAGCGCCACCGTCAGCCCGGGCAGGATGATCGACTTCACGTGGTTGGCGAAGGTGTCGCCGAAGCCCGACGCCGGGAACGCACCGGCCTTGAGCGACAGCAGCAGTACCAGCATGATGCCGAGCCAGAAGGCAGGCAGGCCGAGGCCGATCAACGGGATGGTCCGAATCACGTTGTCGGCGGGGCCATTCCGCCGGCTTGCGGACCAGACCGCCAGCGGCACGCTGATGACCACGGCGAACAGCACGCCGGTCACGATCAGCCACAGCGTCGGCACCAGGTTCTGCACCACCAATTCCGAGACGCTCGAGTTGTACTGGTAGGACTCGCCGAGGTTGCCGTGCAGCAGGTGGCCCAGGAAGGTCAGGTATTGCCGCCACAGCGGCAGGTCCAGTCCGAGCTGCTGGTGCAGGGCCGCGACCCCGGCGTCGGTGACGTGCGAGCCGAGCAGCGTCACCGCAGGGTCACCCGGCACGATCTGCAGCAGCAGGAACACCAGCACGCTGATTCCCAGCAGCACCGGTACGAGGGTGACCAACCGCCGGAGGATGTAGGAGAGATATTTCATCGGGCAGGTTCGCTCATTTCGCTGGTGTTCGGCTGATCAGGTCAGCCGACTGAGACCACACCCATGTCGTACAGCCCGGTCGGCTTGACCAGGAAATTCTTCACCGTCGAGCGCAACGCGTAGGGAAACGGCTGGTAGAACAAGGCTGGCAAGAAGGCATCCTCGGCGAGCACCGCCTGCAACTGGGAGTACAGCTTCTGCCGCGCCTTCGTGTCGAAGGTCTTCTCGGCCTGGGTGGCCAGCGACTGCGCCTTGCTGCTCGTGTAGTTGGTGTTGAACGAATGTCCGCCGCCGGCCGGCAACACCGCGAACTGCACGAGCTCGTCAGGGTCGGCGATGTCCATCGTCCAGTAGGAGTGGCTGATGTCGTAGTTCAAGGCGTTCTGCAGATCGTGCCTGGCACTCGGGTCGGTGTTCTGGATGTTCATGGTGATACCGAGCTGCTTGAGCGAGGCCTGCAGGATTTGCGCGATCTGCGAGTCGGTGGCATCACCCGATGCCGCCAGATAGTTGGTGGTGAAACCCTTCGGCACCTTGGAGAGCGCCAACTCGGCCTTGGCCTTCGCGAGGTCGTAGGTCTGCCCCGGCGTCGCCTTGTCGTAGTACGGCACGGTCGGCATGAACAGCGAGTTGGCCGGGGTGCCGTTGCCGAACAGCACCGTCTTGACCAGGGCTTCCCGGTCGATCGCGTACGAGATCGCCCGGCGCACGTGCACATCGTCGTAGGGCGCGCGCTTCTGGTTCATCAGGATGTAGTCGGTGCGGGTCGAGGGGAACAGCGTGACGGTGACACCCTGCACCCCCTTGAGCTGGTCGATCGTCGAGAACGGCGGGTTCTCGTTGATTTGCGCGGTGTTGCCCTGGGTCATCACGTTGCGGGTGTTGTCGTCCGGAACCACCTGCCAGGAAACGGAATCCAGGTACGGCAGCCCCTTGCGCCAGTACTTGGTGTTCTTCTTGAAGGTGAGCTTGGTGCCCTTCTGCCAGGTGTCCCAGACGAACGGCCCTGTGCCGACCGGCGAGGTGTAGAAGGTCTTCTTCGCCCGGCCGGCGTACTTGTTCGGGATGATGCCATTGCTCGGGCACGCCAGGTCCGCGAGCAGCGGCGCCCACGGGTACTTGGTCTTGATCACCACGGTGTGCGCGTCCGGCGTGGTGATCTTCTCGATGGCCGAGTTGATGAATTCCCAGCCGCCCTTGGTGCCGCTGGCTTCGTCCAGGGAGAACTTCACGTCGGCGGACGTCATCGGCGTGCCGTCGCTGAAGGTGACGTCCGTACGCAGTTTCAACGTCCAGGTCAGCTTGTCCGTCGATTGCGTCCAGCTGGTGGCCAGCCACGGCTCGACAGAGGTGCCGTCCTCGCTACCGATGGTCAGGGTCTCGAAGATCTGCACGTATGCCCAGATCGAGGCGTTGCTGAAGACCATCGTCTTGTCGAAGTCGACCGCGTCCTGGGCCCGGGCGATGATGACGCTGCCGCCGCTCTTTCCGGCCGGCACCGCCGCGGCCGAGCTGCTCGCACTGCCCGCCGCGGAGCTCGAGCCTGCCGCACCGGTCCCCATGACGCCGCTGTTGGCCGCGGCGGCGCTGGGGGTGCTGCCTGCGGCAGCGCTGCTCGAGCTTGCGCTACTGGTGGAGGAGGCCGTCGTGGTGTTGCTGGTGCCGCAGGCGGCGAGCAGGGCGCTGACCCCGGCGCCACCGATGCTCAGCGCACCCAACCGCAGGACGTTGCGGCGGGTGACCTCATGAGCGGCCATGGCGGCCACCCGTGCTGCAGCCGGATCGGTGTCGTCAAAGTTGATCACAATGCACTCCTATGAACGGTTCTCGGCTGCGGACAGTGCGTGCGGTGTACTGTATGCAATCGTCAGACTAGTAGTGGTGATAGTAGGGATACAAGAACTTCGGCGGGGTCACCGGGAAGTTACATTCATATGTCACGCGGCCGGAAGCTGTCGCCTGGCGGCCGGCACCACCGCATTCGTTGTGGCCGGTCGATGTTCCAGCCGGGCAACCATCGGCGGTGCGGTCGGCGCCCAGGGACGGGGACCAGGATGAAGTTCACCATCGTCGGTGCCGGCGCGATCGGCGGCACGGTCGGCGCCCATCTCGTGCGGGCGGGTCACCAGGTGCTGCTCTGCGATGCGGACCCGGCCCACGTCGACGCGATCAACACCCGCGGCCTGCAGATCACCGGTCCGGTCAACGAATTCGTGGTCGGCGTCCCGGCCATCACTCCGGACGCGCTGCCGGCGCGACTGGACGGCGTGGTGCTGGTGTCGGTGAAGACGCACCACACGGACTCGGTCGCAGAGCTGCTGCGCGGGCGGCTGTCTCCGGACGCCGTGGTGGTGTCGATGCAGAATGGGTTGACGTCGGACGTGCTGGGTGAAGCGGTCGGGCTCGACCGGCTGCTGGTCTGCTTCGTCAACTTCGGCGCCGACGTCGTCGGCCCGGGCGTGATCCTGCAGGGCAACGTCGGCGCCTTCAAGATCGGCGAACTGGACGGCCGCATGTCCGACCGGTTGCGGGTGATCGCCGACGCACTGCCCTACGCCGAGGTCACCGACAGCATCGTCGGCTATCTGTGGTCGAAAGAGGCCTACGGCTCCATGCTGTTCGCCGGCGCGGTATCCGACCTGTCGATCGCCGATCACCTGGAGCTGCCGCAGTACCGCCCCCTCATGCTGGCCCTGGCCCGGGAGGTGCTGGCCCAGGCGTCGGTGCCACCACTGCCGTTCGACGGGTTCGACCCGGACGATCTGGAGGGTTCGCTGGGCCGGCTGGTGGCGTTCAACCGCGGCAGCGCCAAATCGCACAGCGGCATCTACCGCGACCTGATGGTGCGCAAGCGCCGCACCGAGGTCGGCGAACAGATCGAGGTGCTCCGCGGACCCCTCACGCACTACGTGGCCGAGCTGATCCGGGCCATCGAACGCGGCGAACGCACCTGCGAGGTGGCCAACCTCGATCTGCTCGCGGCCTACGAACGGCTGGAACGACTGGGCCGGCCGCTGCAGGCGGTCAGCCAGGTGATCTCGGCGCCCGCGCGCGCGTCGACCGGCCCGCTGCACGGCATGGCCGTCGCCGTC
>CAXSEW010000229.1:0-6798 GCA_964236185.1 uncultured Nakamurella sp.
GTTGGTGGTGCGAGTCGCTGTCGGGTTCGTGGTCATGACCTGTCTCCAAGGGGCTGTAGGCGTTCAACTGCAACGGGTGTCAATGCTGGGGAGCCGGCGAACCGGGAGTGAAAAAGCTGGAGGGAAAGCGATTGGGGCCACCATGTGCTCTCGGCTCGGCACGCAAGGGCATGCATCGACGACGAGCGCCGGCCATCCGTCAGCGAACGGGCTCGGAAAGTGACGGCAGGTGGAGAGGGCGGTACTACCCCGCGCTCTCGATGACGTCCTGAATTCGGTCCAGACTTGCTGTCCCCAACAAGAGCATGAGCACAGCCAGCGCGACGGCAACCACGACAACACCTGCGTGGCTTCGTTTCGCCGGTTGCAGGAGAGCTTGGACACGTCCCGCGACGGCGTAGTGGGCAACGCCCAGGACTGCCCCCCATGGTCGGCCATCTGCCGGCACCACTTCACCGGATCGTTGGGCCGCTGGAGTCCCGGTCGAACGGGCGATTGCTGAGCGGACCAGGGCGACCCGGGCGAGAGCGCGACCGGTGATGCGGCGGTCGCCGATCCCGGCGGCAGCTTCCTCGTCGGCCCACCGTTCCACGCCGACGCGAACCGCTTGGGGGATGCCGCGGAGCAGCGGGTTGGCTGCTGCTGCGATGTCGGCGAGGTGCACGTACACGTGGTGCCGTCTGGTCAGGTGGGCAAGCTCGTGGGCGGTGACGACCCGCCGCTCGTCGGGTGTGAGGTGGTCCAGTAGACGCCGACCGATGACGACGCACCCGTGAATGCCGGCGAGGGTGTAGGCGTCCACCGTGTCGTCGTCGACGATCACCACCGGGCCGCCGCCAGCTCGGATGGTGCGGCACAGGCGTTCTGCGCGCACCAGCGCCACAGCAATTCGGGCCACCCGCCAGGTGGCGCGGAGCAACAGCACCAACACCGCGGCAGCCGCTACGGCGCCAAGCCAACCCGGCAGGGCGGTGGCTGACCGCACCACGGTGGCCGACCACTGTCCCTCCGCTGCAACGGATGTCACCGTCGCGAGCACGGCCACGGCGATGGCGGTCAGTGCGATCCCGCACGCCAACGACAGGGCCAGCGCAGCGCCGGTCAACAGCACGACGGCTTGGGAAGGGCGGAACCTTCGCGTCACGGCGCTGACCGACACTGCCAGCACCGAAGAGCACGAGATCGACGACACCGCCGCGGAAATGGCGAGCCCGGTCACGCCCGCTCCTCGGGGTCGGATCTCTCGAGGAGTTCGGCGAGGATCCGTCCCTCTTCGTCGTCGAGCTGCGCAACGAACCGAGCGAGGACACCGGCGCGGTCGGACCCGTCGGTGAGCAGGCGCCGCATGCGGGTGGCGGTGACCGCGTCATCGACGGCGCCCAAAGGGGCGGCGAGGGAGTAGGTGAAAGCACGGCCGTCGCGGGTCTGCCGCAGCGCGCCCTTGCCCGCCAGCCGGGACAGCGTGGTCATCACGGTCGTGTACGCAGGGCCGCCCGGTAGCTGTCGCTGCACCGCGGCGACTGCTACCGGCGTCGGCGACGCCGCGACGATCGCCATCACCGCGTTCTCCAGCTGGCCATGGCCTCGTCGATCAGTCATGCAGGCTCATTCCTCCGAACTTTGGCACTTGAACTACTATCGTGATAGTACTACAGCTCCGTGATCGATGCACGGCATCACCTATTTCCATCGTCCACCGACGACGACATGAAGCTGCGGTGACCGCCGACCGCTGCCACCTCACCGAATCGAAACCAGGACACCCATGACAACTGTGCTCGCATCCGGCTTCAATCCGTTGGATGCCACCAGCGTCATCGCCGCTACCGGCCTGATCGGCATTTTCTGTGTGCTGGTCGCAGAAACCGGCCTATTGGTCGGGTTTTTCCTTCCGGGCGATTCCCTGTTGTTCAGCGCCGGCCTGCTTGCGGCAACCCACGGTTCGCTGCATCTACCGCTGGGCTGGGTGTTGCTGGTCGCCGCTGCGGGCGCCCTCATCGGCGCACAGATCGGATATCTGATCGGGCGAACCCTCGGTGCCCGGCTGCTGGCCAGGACCACCCGACCCGCGCTGACCCGGGCGACCGACCGGGTATCGGAGGTGCTGCAGCGGTACGGCCCGGCGAAGGCAATCGTGCTGGCGCGGTTCATCCCGGTGGTGCGGACGGTGATCAACCCGATGGCCGGGATGCTGTCGATTCCGGCGCGGCTGTTCACCGTCTGGCAGGTGATCGGCGGCCTGATCTGGTCGGTCGGGGTCACGATGGCCGGGTTCTGGCTCGGTTCGTCCATCACTGGGATCGACAAGTACCTCCTACCCATCATCGCCGTGGTGGTGATGGTTTCGTTGATTCCGGTGGCGCTGGAGTTGCGGAAGATGCGTCGCGAACGGATCGGTGGACGCCCGTCGGCTGACGGGACCGTGGCCGGGGAGGTGCAGCGATGACCATCTCCTACCTCGAGGCTGTCGTGGTCGGCGCCCTGCAGGGCGTCACCGAGCTGTTCCCGGTCTCCAGCCTGGGCCACTCGGTGATCCTGCCGGCCCTGCTGGGCGGTACCTGGCAGCAGGATCTCGACGTCTCGACCCCGGAATCTCCTTACCTGGCTTTCATCGTCGGTCTGCACGTGGCCACCGCCGCCGCGCTGCTGCTGTTCTTCTGGCGTGATTGGGTGCGCATCATCGGCGGCTTCATCACTTCGGTGCGGTATCGCCGCGTCTCCACCGACGCGGAGCGCTTGGCCTGGCTGATCGTGCTGGCCACCATCCCGGTGGGTGTCGCCGGCCTACTGCTGGAACACCTCTTTCGCACGGTGCTCGGCAAGCCCCTGCCGGCCGCGGCGTTCTTGTTCACCAACGGCCTCGTCCTGCTGCTCGGCGAGCACCTGCGCAGGCGATCCGCAATCCCCGTCGCGACGGCTCCAAGAGGCGCCCAAGTTGCTGCCGGTGAGACCCGCGCCTTGCTGCCGGGCGATGCAGACCCGGACGCCGGCCTCGACGAGCACCAGGCGAACCTGGGATCCGACGCCCGACTGGCTCGGCTCACCGTCGGGCGGGGCGTGTTGATCGGCTGCGCGCAGGTCCTGGCGCTGCTGCCGGGCATCAGCCGTTCTGGCGCCACCATGGTGGTAGGTCTGACCCAGGGACTCTCGCACCGCGACGCGGCCCGGTTCTCCTTCCTGTTGGCCACGCCGGTGATCCTGGCCGCCGGAGTGCTGAAAGTGCCGGACCTGTTCGGCCCGCTCGGCAACGGAATCCGTGGCCAGATCGTGGCCGGCAGCCTGGCCTCCTTCGTCTGCGCCTACCTGGCCGTCCGATTCCTCGAGAAGTACTTCCGCAAGCGCACGCTCACCCCGTTCGCCATCTACTGCCTGATCGCCGGCGCAGCGTCGTGTCTGATCCTGGCCCTGCGCTGACGCTGCCCGGCGACGACGTTCATCGGGAAGAAAGGCACGACTGATGTCCATGCCTGGTACGCGGGTCGCCGGCACGTCGCCCCGGTTCAGCGTCGTCATCCCTGCCTACAACGAAGAGTTCTACTTGGGTGTTTGCCTGGAATCACTGCGGTGGCAAACATTTCGGGGGGGCGTGGAGGTGATCGTGGTGGACAACGACAGCTCCGACGCCACCGCGCAGGTGGCCCGGGCAGGCGGCGCCAGGGTAGTGCGTCAAGCCGACCGCGGCGTCTGCCAGGCCAGGCAGCGCGGCACCGAAGCGGCGACCGGCGCCATCATCGTCTCGGCCGACGCGGACACCGTCTATCCGGCCACGTGGCTGTCATCGATCGACGACTGGTTCACCAGCGACCCAGGCGTGATCGCTGTCGGAGGTCCGTGCTATTTCCATGACGGACCGAGGTGGGGCCTCCGTCTGCAGCAGCTGCTGTTCGGTGTCGTCGCGGTCGTGCAACGGCTCGGCGGACCGGTGGTGTACGTCACTGCATCGAACTTCGCCTTCCGCCGCAGCTACTTTCCGGGTTACGACCTCCGCCTGACGCAAGGCGGCGACGAACTGGACCTACTGCGCCGGCTACGACGCAAAGGCCCGGTCCGGTTCAACTCGAAAAACGCCGTGAGGACCTCGGCCCGTCGCATGGAAAAAGGCGTCGCCTACAACTTCGCCGTGTCGTTCTTCTACTACTACATCCTCGGCTACGCGCTCAACCGGCTGTTCGGCCGGCCAGTGCTCGGCATGGCACCGGCCGTCCGGCACGTCCCGCCAAAGAAGCCGAGCGCCTGACACAGTTCGACGCATCTTCACGGCCGAATCTCCACAGAACGCGCCTACTATCCCCTGCGTAGTAGGGCAAATCTTCGCTGCAGTTGAAGGAGCACCAGTTGAAGGTGTGGAACGCAGGAACGGAGCCCGCGCGATCGGCGCCTCGGGTGCTGACCCGGGCATGCGTCATCGCGGCAGGCACCGACGCCGGCCCTGCCGGAACCATCGTGGGCTTGGCTATCGTCGGCGCTGTGATGATCCTGCTGGCCCTGCCACCGGCAGGCTTGCCGATATTCGGTCCGAGCCCGACGTGGGCCCTGGTGTGACTCAGCGACGGTTCGTCGCTGCGCTGCTGTGCTGGGTGGCGTGTGCAGCGGGGTACTGGACCTTCTTTTCCCCCACCTCCCAGCTGCTCGGGCCGTTCCCGTCCCGCGGGTCGTCGAAGATTCGTGCCGTCGCACTCACTTTCGACGACGGGCCGAACGAACCATTCACGTCGCGGATCGGCGACTACCTGGCCGGGCAGGGCATCAGGGCTACGTTCTTCCAGGTGGGCAGTTGTGTCGAACGGTTCCCTGCGGTGAGCCGCCGCCTGGTCGAACAGGGCCACGAGTTGGGCAACCACAGCTACTCTCATGCCTTCCCGCGGTGCCTGACGCCGGGCTGGCAGCGCGCCGAGGTAGTGCGGACACAGGAGGTGTTGACGCGGGTATGCGGGCTGCGTCCCGCCTTGTACCGGCCGCCCTGGCTGCTCAGGACACCGTCACTGCTGCGCATACTGGCCGCGAACGGGCTACGCCCCGTGTCCGGGACGTTCTGCCATCCGTGGGAGGTATTTCAACCGGACGCACGCCGTATTGCCCGCCGGGTGTTGGCCGCAGCGCGGCCCGGGTCGGTCGTCATCTTCCACGACGGGTTCGACGCACGCGGCGGTAACCGGGCCCACACCGCGGCCGCCGTGCCGTTGGTCGTCACCGCCCTCAGGGAACGCGGGTACACCTTTTTGCCTGTTTCCGAGCTTCTGCATTACCAGGCCTACGCGTAGGCCTGGTAATCAGCTCTGTACACAGGGCGCGGCTGGTCGGTTCGCTGACTGCTGGTCGAGCTGCGGCAGGAAGCGCCTGTCGACAGCGCTAGCCAGCTCGTGCCACCCGCAGGTCAGGCACCGCCGGCGGTGACGACGGCGTCGGTCAGGAAACCGGCAAACAGTCCGATCAACAGGCCCGCGGCGAGCAGATCGGTTCGCTTGGCCTTGGCGGCCACCGCAAACAGTTGCGCAACCACGTAGACGATGGAACCGGCAGCCAGAGTCAAGAAGGCAACGCTGAGGTAGGTGCTGGTGAAGCTGTGGCCGATCAGGGTGCCGAGAAAGGTGGGGCCGCCGCCGATGACGCCCATCATCAGCAAGAACGACCAACTCGGGCGCTGGCGCACGCTGTCGCCCTGTGCGGCGCCGGCGAGGGGGGCGACGATGCCGAAACCTTCAGTGGCGTTGTGCAAACCGAACCCGATGACCAGCAGGGCGGCCAAGGCGATGTCGCCGCTGGCGGCGGACTGCCCGATGGCCAGACCCTCGGCGAAGTTGTGCAGGCCTATTCCCACCGCGATGAGCAGCGACAGTCGCTGAGCAGCCGACCACGTCGATGTCACGCCGGATCGGCGTAGTTCCGTCGCGGCCATCGCACCTGGTCCGAACCGCGCCGCTGGCGCCGCCGCCGGCCGGGATGTCAGGTACCGCTCGTAGGCGACCATGGACAGCAACCCGACGGACAATCCGCCGGCGAATACCGCACCGAACTCGACCGCCGGCGCCAACGAGGCGCCGTCTGTGTGGAAGTTCGCCAGGGCCGCGTCGATCGGTTCCCACGCCGCGCTGAAGACGTCCCAGACCAGGAACAGCAGAATGCCGATCGCAATGGCGTTGAGCAGCTGCCGTAGCCCGTTCGCCGGATGTCGCAACCGGGCGACCGGTAGACCGATCAGGATCGTCGAACCGGCAATCAGCCCGAGTACCAGCGTGTGGGACAAGTCCACGACCGTGCGCCTCCAAGGATAGCCATGCCTAACTACCGCTGGACTGTAGCAGGACACACACGCCGACAGGAAGACCTACTCAGCAGGTTCCGTACTATTAAAGCTGTAGTGGAACTGACGTCGTAGAGGAGAACCGTGACGAGTGTGCTCGATCGTCTGCTGACCATCCGTGGGCCGGCCGTGTACGCGCTGATCGCGCTGATCGTCTTCGCCGAGGACGCCCTGTTCATCGGATTCGTCCTTCCCGGGGAAACTGCGGCGGTGCTCGGCGGCGTCATCGCCAGCCAGGGCCACATGACGCTGTGGCTGGTGATGGTGGTCGTGGTGCTGGCCGCCATTGTCGGCGACTCCGTGGGCTACGAGGTCGGAAGGCACTTCGGCCCACGCATCCTGAACATGCGGGTATTGGACAAGCGACGGAAACGGCTTGACGAGGCGCAGGATTTCCTTCGCCGACGCGGCGGTGCCGCAGTGTTCCTCGGCCGATTCGTTGCCTTCTTCAGGGCGGTGATGCCGGCCTTGGCCGGCACCTCGCGGATGGCGTACTA
>CAXSEW010000230.1:0-6787 GCA_964236185.1 uncultured Nakamurella sp.
CGGCTCGCTCCGCTCCTCGGTCGCTAGCGCTCCCTACGATGCTCACTCGCCGTTCAGCTTCGCGATTGACATTGCTCGCATCACGGCTCGCTCCGCTCCTCGGTCGCTAGCGCTCCCTACGATGCTCACTCGCCGTTCTGCTTCGCGATGATGGTGCGCGCGACGTTGGCCGGAACCTCCGCGTACGTGCTGAACACCATCGAGTACGATGCCCGGCCGGCGGTCTTCGAGCGCAGATCGCCGACGTAGCCGAACATCTCCGACAGCGGCACGAGCGCGGTCACGACGCGGGCGCCGGAGCGCTCGTCCATGCCCTGGATCTGCCCACGCCGGGAGTTCAGGTCACCGATGACGTCGCCCATGTTCTCCTCGGGGGTGACGACCTCGACGCTCATCAGCGGCTCGAGCAGGACCGGGTTGGCCAGCCGCGCCGTTTCCTTCATCGCGATGGAGCCGGCGATCTTGAACGCCATTTCCGACGAGTCGACGTCGTGGTAAGCACCGTCGACCAGGGTCAGCTTGACCCCGAGCATCGGGAAGCCGGCCAGGATGCCGTACTGCAGCGCATCCTGCGCCCCGGCGTCCACCGATGGGATGTACTCCCGAGGGATACGTCCACCGGACACCGCGTTGACGAACTCGTAGGTCGCACCTTCGGAAGTCGCCATGTCCAAGGGCTCGACCGTGATCTGGATCTTGGCGTACTGCCCGGATCCACCGGTCTGCTTCTTGTGCACATAGGTGTACTTCTCGACGGTCCCTCGAATGGTCTCGCGGTACGCGACCTGGGGCTTGCCGATGTTGGCTTCGACGTTGAACTCGCGCCGCATCCGGTCGACCAGGATGTCCAGGTGCAACTCGCCCATACCGCCGATGACGGTCTGGCCGGTGTCGTCGTCCTGGTGGACCTTGAACGTCGGGTCCTCCTCGGCCAGCTTCTGGATCGCTGTGCCGAGCTTCTCCTGGTCCGCCTTTGTCTTCGGCTCGATGGCAACCTCGATCACCGGATCCGGGAACGTCATCGACTCGAGCACGATCGGGTGCGCGGGATCGGACAGCGTGTCGCCGGTGGTGGTCTGCTTCAGGCCCATGACGGCGACGATGTCGCCGGCCGCGGCCGAGGCCAGCTCCTCACGCTTGTTGGCGTGCATCTGGTAGATCTTGCCGATGCGCTCCTTGCGGTCCTTGGTCGCGTTGACGACCTGGGTGCCGGAGTTCAGCGTGCCGGAGTAGATGCGGACGAAGGTCAGCTTGCCCAGGTGCGGGTCGGTCGCGACCTTGAACGCCAGACCGGAGAAGTCCGACTTCGGGTCCGGTTCGCGTTCGGCCTCGGTCACGCCGTCCTGCAGCAGACCGTGGGTGGCGCCGACGTCCAGCGGGGACGGCAGGTAGGCGACGACGGCGTCGAGCATGGGCTGCACGCCCTTGTTCTTGAACGCCGAGCCACAGGTGACCGGATTGACCTGGCCGGCGATGGTCGCCCGGCGCAGTGCAGCGTTCAGCTGGTCGACGGACAGCTCCTCACCGGCGAGATAGGCCTCCATGGCCTCGTCGTCGTTCTCGGAGATGACTTCGACGAGCTTCTCGCGGTACTCCTGCGCCTGCTCGAGCATGTCGGCGGGAATGTCCTCGACGGTGTAGTCCTCGCCCTTCACGGTCTCGCCGCGCCAGGTCAGGGCCCGCATGTTGAGCAGGTCGACCACACCGATGAAGTCGCCCTCGGCGCCGATCGGCAGCTGCAGCACGGCCGGCTTGGCGTTGAGGCGGGTCACCATCATGTCGACGCAGCGGAAGAAGTTGGCGCCGGTACGGTCCAGCTTGTTGACGAAGCACATGCGCGGCACGTGGTACTTCTCCGCCTGCCGCCAGACCTGCTCGGTCTGCGGCTCGACACCGGCGACGCCGTCGTACACCGCAACCGCGCCGTCAAGGACACGCAACGACCGCTCGACCTCGACCGTGAAGTCGACGTGGCCGGGCGTGTCGATGATGTTGATCTTGTGACCCTTCCAGTGGGTCGTCGTCGCTGCGGAGGTGATGGTGATCCCCCGCTCCTGCTCCTGCTCCATCCAGTCCATGACGGCGCCGCCGTCGTGAACTTCACCGATCTTGTAAGTGATGCCGGTGTAGAACAGGATGCGCTCGGTCGTGGTGGTCTTACCCGCGTCGATGTGCGCCATGATCCCGATGTTCCGGGTCTTTTCGAGGGCGTTGGGTGCCACGTGCGGTCTTCCTCGTCTCTTTGTTCTGTCTGCGTGCGTTGCTCAGCCGGTTGGGCCGGGCGCTTGCGGCGCATGCTGGCGCAGCAGGGCGGGGTTCTCCGCCTCTGCCGCGCCATGGGATCTACTACGAGCGTACTTCCTGCTGAGCGTGTGCGACCGGTCCACCAGGAGTTACCTGGTTGAACAGTCGACCGCTCCTGCCTACCAGCGGCTGACCAGATTCCGCTGGCCAACTCCGCAGGCTCCGCTACCAGCGGCTGACCAGATTCCGCCGGCCAACTCCGCAGGCTCCGTTACCAGCGGCTGACCAGATTCCGCTGGCCAACTCCGCAGGCTCCGTTACCAGCGGTAGTGCGCGAAGGCCTTGTTGGACTCGGCCATCTTGTGCGTGTCCTCGCGGCGCTTGACCGCGGCACCGAGGCCGTTCGAGGCGTCAAGCAACTCGTTCATCAGACGCTCGGTCATCGTCTTCTCCCGACGGGCCTTCGAATAACCGACCAGCCAGCGCAGGGCCAGCGTCGTCTGGCGCGGCACGCGCACCTCGACCGGCACCTGGTAGGTGGCGCCACCGACACGACGGCTGCGCACCTCGAGCGACGGCCGGACGTTATCCAGCGCGCGCTTGAGGGTGACAACCGGATCGGTGCCGCTCTTCTCGCGGCACCCTTCGAGGGCGCCGTACACGATGGCCTGCGCAATGGAGCGCTTGCCGTCCTGCAGCACCTTGTTCACCAGCTGGGTGACCAGCGGCGAGTTGTAGACCGGATCGGCGACCAACGGCCGCTTGGGTGCGGGACCTTTGCGGGGCATTAGCTCTTCTCCTTCTTCGCGCCGTAACGGCTGCGGGCCTGCTTGCGGTTCTTGACGCCCTGCGTGTCGAGCGAGCCGCGAATGATCTTGTAACGGACACCGGGGAGATCCTTCACCCGGCCACCGCGCACGAGCACGATGGAGTGCTCCTGCAAGTTGTGGCCCTCGCCCGGGATGTAGGCGGTGACCTCGACCTGGCTGGTCAACCGGACGCGGGCGACCTTGCGCAGCGCGGAGTTCGGCTTCTTCGGGGTGGTGGTGTACACCCGGGTGCAGACGCCGCGGCGCTGCGGACTGCCCTTGAGCGCAGGAGTCTTGGTCTTGGTGACCTTGTCCTGGCGGCCCTTGCGGACCAGCTGTTGAATCGTTGGCATTTGCGGAGGCACTTCTTTCTGGCTTGATGTCGGCGGTCGAGCGGCGTTTTCCACACCGGAGGACCGGCAGCGGACACTGCCCCGCAGTGATCAGCGGGGAATCGTCCCGTACTCAGCTGACCGCAGCACTGCTGCCGGGCCCACCGAGCACACAACGATGACCCAGCTGGACCGGGCCGACCGCAGACGATAGTGCGCCGGAGCGCACCACGACAAACGACCGTGTGCCTGGACCGAAGCTGAGTCATACGGCGCAACCCGAAGGCAACGCCCGAACGACCGGTCCGGCTTCCCTCACCGCGAACAACACGGTCCCGATACTCGGGCATCTCGAAGTGTCTCGAGGGGCAAGCCAGACGTCAGCGCTGGGTTCGCCACTCATGGTACCCGAGGTCGACCAATGCGGCCGACAGGCGACAACTGCGCCCGTTATCGGACCGTGATGTGCAGATCGATGACGACGTACCCGTGTCATGTGGGGTGATGCCCACAAAAACCGGGCACAGGATATTCGCACTTCAGTCACATCCGGTTCGGACATTGTGCCTCGAGAACCGCGATGCGCCGAGTTCGGTGCCCGGAACACCACAGAAATCGGGCAGCGAATGTGGCGGTTGTGACTGGACGCACAACGACCACTTGGGGCCATCATTGACGGGCGCAGTGTGGCTGAAGCCACAGGGTGCGCGGTACTCCCCACATAGAAGCCGACGGCCTTCGGGACCGGCCGGCACGGTACCGACCACACCCAGCCGCACATGCGGCCAGCGCAACAGCACCACCGCAGCGGCAACAGGCACGAGACGACGAGGAGGTCGGGACGCTGAACGCGAAGCAGGGCGATGAGCGTCGCCGACTCATCCTCGCCCACGCCCGGGGCGCCGGTCATGTCGCCGTGACCGATATCGCCGACGAGCTGGAGGTGGCGGCTGAGACCGTGCGCCGGGATCTCAAGGTGCTCGAGGACCACGGACTGCTGCGACGGACGCACGGCGGGGCGTACCCGGTGGAGGGGGCCGGCTTCGAGTCGAACATCGCGCACCGGTCAGAGTCCTGGGTACCCGAGAAGCGCCGCATCGCGGTCGCCGCCGCCGAGCAGCTCGGTCCGGCCGAAACCGTGTATCTGGACGAAGGTTTCACCCCGCAACTGGTCGCGCAGGAGCTGGTCGGTCTGGCCCGGCCGCTGACGGTGGTCACCTCGTCGCTGGGCACGGCCGGCCTGCTCGCCGCCAGCGCGAGCATCAACGTCATACTGCTCGGCGGCCGGGTCCGTGGTCGAACCCTGGCGACGGTCGACCACTGGGCGACAGCGATGCTGTCGGATCTGGTGATCGACCTGGCGGTGATGGGCGCCAACGGCCTGACCCGGGATCGCGGGCTGACCGTGCCGGACAGCGCCGTGGCGGCCGTGAAAGCCAAGGCCATGGACGTCTCCCGACGGAAGGTGTTCGTCGGCATCCACACCAAGTTCGGCGTCACCAGTTTCTGCCGGTTCTCCGACGTCGCCGATTTCGAAACGCTCATCACCGACACCGGCCTGTCCGCTCACGAAGGTCACCGCTACAGCGCCCTGGGGCCGACGGTGATCCGGGTCTGACCTCCCCGTCGGCGCGACCGGTTCCATGCCGGCAGCTCTGCCACCCGACCTCCACTCCGCCGGCCCAGCCGGATGACATGACCAATCAGGTCAGCACACCACAGCAGTACCAACCGAAAGGAACCACCGCAGATGCGTTGGACAAACAAGGCGGCCATCGCCGCCGGCTGCGCCGCGATGCTCGTCACCGCGGCATGCAGCAGTTCGAGCGGCACCGCTGCCTCGGTAGCGTCGTCGGCAACCTCCGCCGCCGCCGCGGGAGCCAGCTCGGCAACATCGGCCGCCGGGGCCGGGGTCAGCTCCGCGACCTCTGCCGCAAGTTCGGCAGTCGCCGGGTCGGGTTCCAGCCCGGCCGCGAGCACCGGAGCCGCCTCGAGCGTTGCCGGCTCGGGCGCCGGCTCCAGCCCTGCCAGCTCGGCTCCGTCGGGTAGTAGCTCGGCCGGCACCGGCGGCGGTGGTGAGCCGACCAACAACCCGGCCACCGCCGGAAAGACCATCAACGTGCTGATGGTCAACAACCCGCAGATGATCGACCTGCAGAAGCTCACGGCCGCCAACTTCACGGCCAAGACCGGTATCAAGGTCAACTACACCGTGCTGCCGGAGAACGACATGCGGGCCAAGGCCTCGCTGGAGTTCAAGAACCAGGCCGGCCAGTACGACGTGGCCACGCTGTCCAACTTCGAAATCCCGATCTACGCCGGGAACGACTGGATGGCCGACCTCACCGCCTACACCAAGAGCGACACCGGCTTCAACCAGAGCGACATCTTCCCCGCCTTCACCTCGTCGCTGAGCGTCGACGGAAAGGTCTACGGCGAACCGTTCTACGGTGAGTCGTCGTTCCTGATGTACCGCAAGGACATCATGGCGGCCAAGGGCCTCACCGTCCCGGCAAACCCGACCTGGGACCAGGTCGCCGATCTGGCGGCGAAGGCTGACGGCGCGCAGGCCGGCATGAAGGGCATCTGCCTCCGTGGCCTGCCCGGCTGGGGTCAGCTCGGCGCCCCGTTCACCACCGTCGTCAACACCTACGGCGGCACCTGGTGGGACAAGGACTGGAACGCCAAGGTCAACGACCAGGCATTCAAGGACGCCACCAATTTCTACGTGAACCTGGTGAAGCAGCACGGCGAGGTCAGCCCTGACCAGGCCGGCTTCACCGAGTGCCTGAACAACATGCAGCAGAGCAAGGTGGCGATGTGGTACGACGCGACATCGGCCGCCGGTTCGCTGGAAGCCACTGACTCGCCGGTCAAGGGCAAGGTCGGCTACGTGCAGGCTCCGGTGAAGAACACGAAGTCCGCCGGCTGGCTGTACGCCTGGTCGTGGGCCATGGAGAACAAGTCCAGCAACAAGGACGCGGCGTGGCAGTTCATCTCCTGGGCTTCCTCCTCGGCGTACGAGAACACCGTCGGCAAGCAGCTCGGCTGGGCTCGTGTCCCCGCCGGCAAGCGCTCCTCGCTGTACGCCAATGCGGACTACAACAAGGCTGCCGCCGCCTTCGCTCCGGCCACCCTGGAAGCGCTCAAGGCCGCCGATCCGGTCAACCCGGGCACCCAGCCCCGGCCGACCGTCGGCATCCAGTTCGTCGACATCCCCGAGTTCACCGACTTCGGTGACAAGGTGACGGCCACGCTGTCGCAGGTCCTCGCCGGCAACGGCACGGTCGACAGCTGGATCAACTCGGCGCAGACCGAAGCAGAATCAGTGGGCCAAGCCCAGAAGTAAATCGGCTGTGGTCGGCTCGTGTGCAGCCTTCCGGCGCACGCGAGCCGACCGGC
>CAXSEW010000231.1:0-6780 GCA_964236185.1 uncultured Nakamurella sp.
GACATCATCCGGTACTACTTGGCCGAGGAGCCGATCCTGCTCAACGTCGACACCTACCGGATGGAGGAACCCGAACACCTCGCCTTCGCCCTCGAGCACCTCGCCCAGTTGGTGATCAAGCCGGTGGACGGCTCCGGCGGCAAGGGCATCGTCATCGGCTCCCAGGCGGATGCGTCGACCTTGTCCAAGGCGCGGCAGGCGATCCTGGAGAACCCGCGCGGCTGGATCGCGCAGCGGGAGATCGCGCTGTCCACCGTGCCCACGCTGATCGGCGACAAGATGCGGCCGCGGCACGTGGATCTGCGTCCGTTCGCGGTGAACGACGGCAACTCGGTGTGGGTGCTTCCCGGCGGGCTGACCCGGGTGGCACTTCCCGAGGGCGAGCTGGTGGTGAACTCCTCCCAGGGCGGCGGGTCCAAGGACACCTGGGTGATGGCCGCGGCCGAGGAACCGATCGTGGAGCCGATCCAGTTGCAGGCCCAGTCACAGGGGCAGGTCAATGGTTCAGGACCGGGTGAATCGCAGACCCAGTCCCAGCAGCAATCCCCATCCCAATCGAACGGATCGCAGTCGCAGTCGCAATCGCAATCGCAGGGTGTCGATCCCTTCCCCGGTTGGGAGGATTCGCCCGCACAGAGCACGGGCGCGTTCTTCTTCGATCCGCCGGTGTCCCCACCCGACGACAGCGGCCTGCGCCACCAGCAGGGCCAGCAACAACAGTGCTCACCGCGGAAAAGAAGAAAAGCGCGCCCGCCAAAGGGAGCGAGCAAGAGCCACAGCGAAGGGCCACTCAACACTGAAGATCACCATAACGCCGGTGATGTTCAGTGTTGAGTCGTATCGCCGAGTCGCTGTACTGGCTGGGCCGGCACGTGGAGCGGGCGGACTGCACCGCCCGCATCCTGGACACCTACCTGCACCTGTTGCCGACCGGTTCGTGGGCGACCGACCACCAGGTGATCCGCTCGCTGGTCGACTCGATGGGCCTGTCCGGTGACGACGAGGTAGAGGGCGCCGACTCGGGAAAGCTGATCCGCACCCTGGTCTTCGATACTGAACGCGCGTCGTCGGTGTCGGGTGCACTGATCGCGGCGCGGGACAACGCCCGTGGTGTGCGCGACGCGCTGCCGCTGGACGTCTGGGAATGTCTGAACGTCACCTGGCACGGCCTGCGCAGTCGCGCGGCGACCGGCGGCGGCCCGCACACCTACCTGCGCTGGGTCTCCGAGCGCTGCGCCATCGCGGCCGGACTGATCGACCAGGTGATGAGCCACGACGAGGGCTGGCACTTCCTCGCCGTCGGACGGGCCCTGGAACGGGCCGACATGACGATCCGGCTGATCGCTGCGGCCGATTCGCAGACCGGTTCGGTGCCGCCGTGGCGGGCGCTGGTCAGCGCCTGCGGCGGGTGGGAGCCCTACGTCCGGTCGCACGGCGGATCCATCGGCCAGCGCACCGCCATTGAATTCGCGCTGCTGGACCGCAGATTCCCGCGATCGGTGCTTCGCTGCCTGACGGCGGCGGAGGCGTCGCTGGCGGAGCTCGAAGCGGCCGGCCCGGTGCAGCGCGACCCGCGGCGCGACCCGTCATCGGCACGCCGCATCGTCGGGCGGACCAGAACCGGGCTCGACTACCGCACCGGTACCGAACTCGCCGGCGACCTGCCGCAGCTGCTCTCCAACCTGCAGCGGACGGTGTCCAGCGCACACGTCGCCGTCACCAATTCGTTCTTCCGTCGTGGTGACGAGATCACCTGGGCCAACATCGGATCGGACGGGGTGCTGGCGTGACTGCAGACGTGCTGAACGACCAGGGCAGGTACGGGTCCGACATCTGGCGGCTGCTGATCGTGCACCGGACGGAGTTGGTCTACCCCGACACCGTGACGACCTCCTACAACGAGGTGCGCATGCAACCGTCCGACGAACCGGGCCAGGCGGTGTTGTCGTCCCGGATGGAGATCGATCCGTTCGAGGGGGTCACCAGCTACCTCGACTACTTCGGCACCCGGGTGGCCTCCTTCGACGTGCACCGCCCGCACCGTCATCTGACCGTCACTGCCACCTCCACCGTGGAGACCTTCCCGGCCCGGGCGTTCGGTCCGGGTGGTTACGGCGACGGCACGGCCGCGGTGGCGACGCTCAGCTGGGACCAGCTGGCCGACTCGAACGCGGCGGACCGGTTCGAGGAATTCCTCAGTCCCACGGAGCTGACCGAGCTGAACGACGAGCTGACCGGCATTTCGGAGCAGATCCGCGCGGAAGCTCAGAACCCGTCGGACGCCGGTCGGGCCGTGTGCTCGATGCTGACGAAGAAGTTGAGGTACGAACCCGGCACCACCGGGGTGCAGACCTCCGCGATCGAGGCCTGGTCGGAGAGACGTGGTGTCTGCCAGGACTTCTCGCACCTGGCCATCGGCCTGCTGCGGGCCATCGGTATCCCGACCCGTTATGTGTCGGGATATCTCCACCCGGACAGCACGGTGGAGATCGGCAAGACCGTCGTCGGTCAGTCGCACGCCTGGGTGGAGTGGTGGGACGGCGCCTGGGTGCCGTTCGACCCGACCAACGCGGCGGCGCCGAACCAGTCGCACGTGATCGTCGGGCGCGGCCGTGACTACCGCGATGTACCGCCGATGAAGGGCGTGTATGCCGGACCGGAAGCGACGGGCAACCAGGTCACGGTGCAGGTGACCCGGCTGCGCTGACCCGGACGCGCACCCGGGGTCCACCAGCACGGCGCCGCCGACGCAGCCACGTGTTCGATGTGCATGAACGCTGCGGAGCAGCGATAGCCTGTCAGGCAGATCCTCTCGCCGTCCGGCCCGCCCGAAGCGGTGACTGGCCGAGGGCATTTGTCGAGGAGGACGTGATGGCTGGCACCGATACCCGGGCCGCTTCGTTCGGGCACCTGTTCCGCGACCGGATCGCGGGCACTCCGGATGCCGAGGCCTTCCGGCGGCCGGTCGGTGCGGGCTGGGAATCGTTGACCTGGGCGCAGACCCGGCTGCAGGTGTACGAGCTGGCCGCGGGTCTCATCGCGCTGGGGGTGCAGGCCGAGGAGCGCGTCGCCATCGCGGCGGGCACCCGGCTGGACTGGATCCTCGCCGACCTGGCCATCACCTGCGCGGGTGCCGCCACCACCACGGTGTATCCATCGACCGCGGCCGAGGACGTGCACTACATCCTGACCGACTCCGAGTCGGTCGTGGTGATTGCCGAGGACCAGAGCCAGGCGGACAAGGTGCTCGCCGCCGAGCTGTCGTCGGTGCGGGTCATCGTGCTGATGGACGGCGAAGGCGACGGCGGGCGGGTCCTGCCGCTGGCCGAGTTGGCGCGCCGCGGGCGGGCGCTGCTGGCGCAGCAGCCCACCGTGGTCGACGACCGGATCGACGCGCTGCGGCCGGAGAGCCTGGCCACCCTGATCTACACCTCTGGCACCACCGGGCGGCCCAAGGGTGTGCGCCTGGTGCACGACAACTGGACCTACGAGGGCAAAGCCGTCACGGAACTCGGCATCCTGTCGGCCCGCGACGTGCAGTACCTGTGGCTGCCGCTGTCGCACGTCTTCGGCAAGATGCTGATCGCCATCCAGTTGCAGATCGGTTTCGCCACCGCGGTCGACGGCGACCTGACGAAGATCGTGGAGAACCTCGGCGCGGTGCGGCCCACCTTCATGGCCGGGGCACCCCGAGTCTTCGAGAAGGTGCGCGCCAAGGTCACTCTCACCAGCCAGGGCGCCGGCGGTGTCAAGTCGAAGATCTTCGACCGGGCGTTCACGCTCGGCGAGACCGTAGCCCGACTGCGGCAGGCCCGTACCGCGCCGTCGCGCTGGCAGGCCGCGCAGCTCGCTGTGGCGGACCGGCTGGTGTTCAGCAAGATCCGGGCGGTGGTCGGCGGCCGCATCCGGTTCTTCATCTCCGGATCGGCAGCGCTGTCGATCGAGGTGGCCCAGTGGTTCGACGCCGCCGGCCTGACCATCCTCGAGGGCTACGGCATGACCGAGACGAGCGCCGCCATGTTCGTCAACCTGCCGGGCGATACCCGGCTGGGCACCGTCGGGCCGCCCCTGCCCGGCACCGAGGTGATCATCGCTGCCGACGGGGAGATCCTGGTGCGCGGCCCGGGCGTCATGCGCGGTTACCACCACCTGCCCGGCGCAACCGAGGAAGTGTTGACCGCGGACGGCTGGCTGCACACCGGCGACATCGGCGAGCTGGTCGACGGCTACCTCAGGATCACCGACCGGAAGAAAGACCTGCTCAAGACCTCCGGCGGTAAATATGTTGCGCCGCAGAAGATCGAGGGCATCTTCAAGGCCGTCTGCCCTTATGCGTCGCAGATCATCGTGCACGGCGAGGGCCGGAAGTTCATCTCGGCGATGATCACCCTGGAGCCCGAACCGCTGCTGGAGTGGGCCGCCGCGAACGGTCTGGCCGGCCGTTCGGTGGAAGAACTCGCGGTGGATACCGAGGTGCACACGCTGATCAGCGGCTACATCGACGAGCTGAACGGCAAGCTGGAGCGGTGGGAGACCATCAAGAAGTTCGTCATCCTGCCGCGCGATCTGACCATCGAGGACGGTGAGCTGACGCCGTCGATGAAGGTTCGCCGCAAGGTCGTCGAGAAGCAGTACATGGCCGAACTGGACCAGCTCTACGCCGGCTGAGCTCTACCCGGGTCGGGACTGGGCCCAGCGTCAGGAGTAGTCGTAGAACCCGCGCCCGGTCTTGCGGCCGAGCCGGCCGGCCTCGACCATCCGGGACAGCAGGGCGGGCGTGGCATAGTGCGGCTCGCCGTATTCGGCGTACATGGACTCCGCCGCGAACTTGGTGGTGTCCAACCCGACGAGGTCCAACAGGCGCAGCGGACCCATCGGGTGCGCGCACCCCAGCACCATCCCGTTGTCGATGTCCTCCGCGGTGGCGTGCCCCGCCTCGAACATCCGGACCGCCGACAGCAGGTACGGGATCAACAGCGCGTTGACGACGAACCCGGCCCGGTCCTTGGCCCGTACCACCGTCTTTCCCAGCACGCCTCCGGCGAAATCCACCACCCGGCCCGTCGTCCGCTCGCTGGTCAGCAACGACGGGATGATCTCCACCAACTGCTGCACCGGGGCCGGGTTGAAGAAATGGACCCCGATCACGTGATCCGGACGCGCCGTGGCCACCGACAGCTTCGAGATCGGGATCGAGGAGGTGTTGGACGCCAGGATCGCGTCGTCGTCGGCGACGACGCGATCGAGCTCCCGGAAGACTCCGAGCTTGAGCTGTTCGTTCTCGGTCGCAGCCTCGATCACCAGCTGGCGGTCGGCCAGCGCGACCAGCCCGACCGTCACGCTGATCCGGGACATCGCCTGCTCCGCATCCTGCTCGCTCGCCTTCCCTGCCTTCACCGCCCGGCCCAGCGACTTCACGATCCGCGCCCGACCGGCGGCCGCTGCATCGTCGTCGACCTCGGTGACGATCACGTCGCATCCGCTGCGCGCACAGACCTCGGCGATACCGGCGCCCATCAGTCCGCCGCCGACCACACCGACCCGGTCGAACCGGTGGATCTGGGTTTCGCTCATCATTGCTACCTCTCACCGGGGAATCGGGGCTTGCCAGCACCTTACGAGGTCTCTCGGACAGCAGGAATGCGGGAAGCCAACAGCCGCCGATGTCCGCCAGGCACACTGATGGCAGGCGTCCGGTGACCGCTGTGCGCCTGGACGAGCCCCGAAGGGTCCAGGAGTGACGACGACCGCAGTGCAGGCGCCGGTGGCCGCCCAGCGGCGGATCCGCCCGCTGCGCATCTCGCTGACGGTGCTGGTCTGTTGCGCGGTGGTGGTGCTGCTGTTGCTGCAGCGCCGACGACTGGCCGAGCTGCCGGAGATCCTGGCCGACGCCAACTGGAAATGGATCGCTGTCGGCATCGTCGCCCAGGTGGCTTCCATCGGCGCCCTGGCCCGGTTGCAACGGCGGCTGATCAGCGTCCGCGGCGGCCACCGGTCACTGCCGTCGGTCATCGCCACCACCTGGGCCGGTAACGCCATCTCCGTGTCGCTGCCGTTGGTCGGGCCGGCCACCGCCGCCGTCTTCGCCTTCAAGCGGTTCACCGCGATCGGCGTGGACCGGGCGGCGGCGGCGTGGGCGCTGGCGATCTCCGGGATCTATTCCACCGTCAGCTTTACCGCCATCGCCGCTGTCGGCGCCATCGTGAGTGGATCGACAGGACTCGCGGTCACCGGGGTCTTCACGGTGGTCGCTGTGGTGATCCCGGTCTGTGTCGTGCTGTCCGTCCTGCGTCGGCCGCGGGTGCACGCGGCCGCGACCATGGCGTTCGCCGCCCTGCTGCGCTGGTCCCAGCGCGTGTTCCGGCGCCCGCGCGGCAATGCCGACCAGATCAGCACCGCCACCCTCGATCAGCTGGTCAGCCTCCGACTCGGGCCTCGCGACACCGTCATCGCCAGCGCCACGGCAGTGCTGAACTGGGCGTTCGACCTGGCCTGCCTGGCCTGCGCCATCATGGCGATGCAGGCGACCGTGCCCTGGCATGGCCTGATTCTCGCCTGGGCGGCCGGCGGCAGCGTGGCGCTGCTGGGTCTGACGCCCGGCGGGCTCGGCGTGGTCGAGATCGCGCTCGGAGCAGCTCTGATGGGTGTCGGACTGCCCGGCGCCGCCGCGCTCGCCGCAGCACTGCTGTACCGGGCCACCAAGCTGGGGCTCGTCCTCGCCGTCGGCGGCAGCACGCTGTTGGTCATCCGGCGTTCTCCGTCGGTGCCGGCCGACGGGAG
>CAXSEW010000232.1:0-6743 GCA_964236185.1 uncultured Nakamurella sp.
GGATCCGGCATTTTCGGCGGCGCTTGCCAGCGGCGTGATGAAACTGCTGGTCATCAGGTAATGGTCATGATCGATCAGCAGCCCGAGTGTCGATGAACGTCCGGTCGCCAGTGCGAGCGCTGCATTGTTGCGGCGGTAGTGCAACCGGGTCATCGACGCCAGCACACGGTCCCGCGTACCGGCCGCGACGTTCGGGTGGCCGTTGACGACCCGCGAGACGGTCTGGTGGGAAACCCCCGCACCGCGGGCGACCGCGTAGATGTCGGCGCCCCGGTCACCGCCGCGAGCAGCGAACGAGGGTCGCCCCAAACGGCCGTCCCTGTCCGGCGCCGGGTCGAATTCAGCTCTGGTCACGTCCCACCCTCCAGGCGGCCGGACCCGGCGGCCGGCCGCCGGGTGACCTGCTGTTGCCCGGGGGCCGCGGCAGCGCCGGCCCCGTACGGCGCACGTCCGGCCGAGCTAGGGAATCAGCACCCGCACCGACAGCTTCGTGCCACCGGACGCGAGCGTCCAGGTTCCGCCGTTGTCGGGCTGGAGAGTCCAGGTGCGAGACCCGACAGTTGCGGCGGTGGGCCAGCTCACCCGGAGACCGCCACCTCGCCCGCCCGGGTAGCCGGCGGTCAGCTGCTCACCGGTCTCGACGTTGGTCACCGTGTAGTTCGCTGTGCCGGCCACCGAGTCCATCCGCCAGTGCTGACACGCGGAAGCAGACTGCGCCTCTGGAAGCACGTGGCCGCCGAACGAGAAATGCCGGCCGTGGATATCCCAGCAGTCGCTGACGCCAAGGGCGTCGGTCTGGTTGGCGGTACCGGCCAACAGCACGGTGCCGATCGGCTGGAACCTGAACTGCTGTCCGGGGTCGGTCGGTACGGGGGCGGTGGTCACGTCCAGATCGCCGCCCGCCGCACTCCTGCCGCCCACCACGTTCCAGACCCGATGGCCGGGTGCGATCGCCGCGACCGAGGAATAGCCGTCAGCGGCGGCTGCGAACGACCAACGCTGACAGTCGTTGTTCGGCAGGAATCCGACCCAGCCCCACTGAGCGAGATTGCCACCGTCAATGTTGTCGCAGCCGGCGATTTCGGCAACCTTGTTGCTGTAACGGTTGAGGATGCGGGAGCCGGTTCCGCGGTCATCGATCTGCCATTGCTGGCACTGGCTGTCGCGGTCGGCCCCGAGGACGAGAGCGGCACCCTCGTAGCCGCAGCCGTCATCCTGCACCATGGCGGTGGAGCCACGCGGCACGATGGCGACGTAGGCGGATCCGTGGCCGATGGAACGACTGGGGTTGACCGGATCGGAGACGGCCGGCCACCCACCGGCCCAGGTCAGCGTCCGCACGTTGACCTTCGGGACGCCGTTGTCGGTCGCGTCGTAGTAATGGTTGACGAAGTAGTCGACGCCGCCGGTGGAGTAGACGTCCGCTCCCCCGGTGCCCTGGAACTCGTTGTAGCCGCGCAACACCTCCGTGCCTCCGCCCGACAACAGGGGCACCCCGGCCCGGTCGACGTAGGGACCGGTGATCGCCCTGGAGCGCCCGACCATCACCCGGTAGTCGCTGTCGACACCCCGGCAGCAGTAATCGAAAGCCACGAACAAGTAGTAGTAGGTGCCGTGCCGGACGATCGACGGGCCTTCGATTGCGTCGGGCGCTGCCGGCCGGGTGGCCAGCGGGTACAGCTTGGTGTCCGCCGCCGACAGTTTGCCGGTTGCCACATCGATCCGGCGCATCTTGATGCCGGTCCAGAACGATCCGAAGGCGAGCCACCCGTTCCCGGCGGCATCGGTGCTGAAGTCGGCGTCGATGGCGTTGAACTCATCGACAGTGCCCGACGGCTTGGACTGGAGAACGAGGCCGCGGTCCACCCACCGGAAGTCCCTGCTGGCCGGGTCGAGCGTCTTGGTCGTCACCAGGCCGATGACGGAGTTGTTCTTCCCGAATTGCGAGATCGCGTAGTAAAGACGCCATTCACCGCCCACATAACTCAGGTCCGGCGCCCACAGGTCCTTCGGCGCGTCGGCCGCACCCAGCCCGAGGGCCGGCAGGATCCAGGGCGGCAGCGAGGTGAAGACCGGCGCCAGCTCGGTCCAGTGCACCAGGTCCTTCGAACGCTTGACCGGCAGGAAGGTGTTGGGACGGCCGGAGTCCCCGGTGATGACGAGGTAGTACCAGGCACCCTCCTTCACCATCGTTGGATCGTGGGCGATCGGATCGGCGGCCCGGGTGGGTGCCGGAACCGAGGCGGGCAGGACCGCAGTCCGCGGCGGCTCTGCAGCCGTTGCCGACCCTGCAGCCGCCATCGCGGTCACGATTGCCAGCACCAACGCCTTTCTCCGTGCTGAGCGGAACGACACCATGGCACTACCTTTCGGACGGGGCCGCCTGACCAACCAGGTGCAGCCCGCTGGCAGGAACGGGATAGGGAACCGGCGAGCGCTGCCGCTCTCACCCGAGGGTGAGGGCGGTCCACGACACCGGTGGCAGGGTGAGCGTCAGGCTGCCGTCGTGCGTGCTGACGCTCTTGTTGCTGCGGAGCTGCACGCGGTCGGGTTCCTGCAGGGTGTTACCCGCGTAGAAGTCGGTGTCGTCGTTGAGCAGGTGGGCGTCGAGCACCTGCACGTCGCCGAGGGCGGAGATGTCGATGGTGACGGTCGCCTCTTCGTGCTGGCTGCGGTTCACCAGGAACACTGCGGTGCTCACGGTCGCTGCGTCGTGGGTGGCGACGGCGTCGACGATCGGGACCGTGCCGTACAACCGGGTGTCGTAGGTGTCGGATTCCAAGAGCACCGCCAACGCGGTTCCCTTGGCCAGGCGGGAGGTGAGCGCGAACGGGAAGAAGGTGGTCTGCCGCCACGCCGGCCCGCCCGGTTCGGTCATGATCGGGGCGATGACGTTGACCAGCTGAGCCAGCGACGCGCTGGTCACCCGGTCGGCGTGCTTGAGCAACGAGATCAACAGGCTGCCGACGACAACCGCATCCGCGACGGAGTAGTGGTCCTCCAGCAGGCGCGGCGCCTCCGGCCAGTTGTCGACCCCGCCGATCTTGTCGACATCCCGGAATCGGTCGATGTACCACACGTTCCACTCGTCGAAGGAGAGGTTGATGCTCTTTTCGGTGCCGCGGACCGCTCTGACGTGATCGGCAGTGGCGATGACAGCCCGGATGAACCGGTCCATGTCGGTCGAAGAGGCCAGAAAGCTGTCAAGGTCACCGTTCTTCTCTTCGTAGTAGGCGTGGCACGAGATGTAGTCGACGTATTCGTAGGTGTGGGTCAGCACCACTCGTTCCCACTCGCCGAAGGTAGGCATCACGGCGCTAGAAGAGCCGCAGACGACCAGTTCGAGGTCGGGGTCGAACTGGCGCATGGCGCTCGCGGTCTGGGCCGCGATCTTTCCGTAGTCGTCGGCACTGCGGTGGCCGAGTTGCCACGGCCCGTCCATCTCGTTGCCCAGGCACCACATCCTGACGTCGAACGGGAGGGTCCGGCCGTTGGCGATACGCTCGCGAGCCCTGGTGGAGCCGGTGGCCAGATTGCTGTATTCGAGCAGGTCCAGCGCTTCCTGGAGGCCGCGGGTGCCCAGGTTGACGGCCAGCATGAGCTCGCTGCCCACCTTGTCCAGCCAGCCAGCGAACTCGTGCAGCCCGACCTGGTTGGTCTCGGTGGAATGCCACGCCAGATCGAGCCGGCGCGGCCGTTGCTCCTTCGGGCCGACGCCGTCCTCCCACCGGAAGCCGGACACGAAATTTCCGCCCGGATAGCGGATCGCCGACACGCCAAGTTCACGCACCAGGTCGATGACGTCCGCGCGGAACCCATCGGCGTCGGCGCTCGGATGGTCGGGTTCGTAGATACCGTCGTAGACGGCACGACCGAGGTGCTCGACGAACGAGCCGAACAAGCGGCGATTGATGGGACCGACCACGAACTGCGGGTCGATGGTCATCCGAGCTGTCACCATCAAAATCCTCGATATCACTCGATAGGGAAAGTTGCAGACGGAAATGCTGCCGATCACAGGGCGAAGAACTACGCGGTCCTACTTGAGACTGCCGATCGCGAGACCACCGCGCCAGTACTTCTGCAATGACAGGAAAGCGATGATGAGCGGGATGATGGACACCAGCGAACCCACGATGATGAGGCTCCACAGCGAGGTCCCGCCGCCGTTGTTGGAGGACGCGAGTTGTTCCCACAGGCCGATACCGACCGTCACCGGGAACAACTTCGAGCTCGACAGCATGGTCAGCGGGAGGAAGTAGTTGTTCCACGTTCCCACCACCGAAAGGAGCAGGACGGTGACCACCGCCGGTCGCATCAGCGGTAGCGCCACCTGGAAGAAGGTGCGGAATTCGCCGGCACCGTCGACCCTCGCGGCGTCGAGCAATTCATCGGGAACGCTGGTGGCGGTGTAGACGCGCATCAGGTAGACCCCGAACGGACTCAGTAGCGAAGGCAGGATGACCGCCCAGATCGTGTCGGTCAGTTGCAGATTCGACAGCAGCACGAAGGTGGGGATCACCAGCGCGGTCAACGGCACCATGACCGAACCCAGCAGCAGCGCAAACATGAAGTTGCGTCCACGGAAACGGTACTTCGCGAACCCATAGCCCGCCAACACCGAGATGACGGTCGCGCCCAGCCCACCGGACAGCGCGTACAGTAGCGAATTGCCGAGCCAGCGTAGGTATTCGCCGTTGTTGTAGGTGAACAGATCTCGCAGGTTGTTCCAGAGATTGAATCTTTTGTCGAACCACAGCGCCCCGGATGTCCCCCCGAACAGTCCCTGGGCATCTTTTGTGCTCGCGACGACCAACCACCAGACGGGAATCAGGAAGTAGAAGACAAGCGCGATGAGGAAGAGATGGGCGACGACATTGTGTTGGCGTCGCGACGGAGCCACCGGTTCGGCCTCCACCCTGGCCATGGTCGTCGTCATGCGAAGATACTCCCCTTCTTGCGGGTGGCGAACAGGAAGATGTACACCGCGATGAAGACGATGATGCCCAGAGCAAACGAGATCGCCGAGGCGTAATTGAACTGCGCGTACTGGAAAGCGAGGTTGTACGCATAGATGTTCGGCGTGAAATCGGGGGTGACCGTGCCATTGGCGATAGGACCGAGTACCTGCGGTTCGGTGAAGAACTGCAGCGTCCCGATGAGTGCGAATACCAGGATCAGTACGAAGGCCGACGACACCAGCGGCACCTTGATGCGGAAGGCTATCTGCCAGGCGCTCGCGCCGTCGATCCGGGCGGCCTCGTAGAGCGTGGGATCGATGCCCTGCAGTGCCGCGTAGATGATGATCATGTAGTAGCCCGCCCACTGCCACGTCACGACATTCAACAGGCCGGTGAAGATGTGGTCCGGGCTGAGCAGGAATGGTGCGTTCGAACCGAAGATCTGGTTCAGCGGCCCGAAACTCGGGCTGTAAAGGAATCCCCACATCAGCGCGCCGATAACCGCGGGAATTGCGTACGGCAGGAAGATCATCAGCCGGGAGAAGCGCGACAACCGGGTGGTCAGCGCGTCCAGCAGCAGGGCGGCTGCCAAGGACACCAGCATCTGCACCGGAATGAGGACGGCGGAGAAGCGGATGACGAACCAGACGCCCTTGAGGAACGACGGGTCGGTGAAGGCGCGCTTGTAGTTGTCGAAGCCGGCGAACTTGGTCCCCGTCGCCAATCCCTTGGAATACAGACTGAGATAGAGCGCGTACGCCAGGGGTGCAATCAGGAAGGCAGCGAAGACGATCAGGAATGGAGCGATGAAGAGCCATCCAGCGCGCTGCCGCCGGGCTGACATGTTCCGGTTTCGGATGCCTTTGGTGTCCACCCTGGTACTCCGATTGGTGACCTGGTCCGAGGTCACCAACGCTGTTTCGTTGCTCACCATGTCCGCTACCTCTCCTCTCGTCGTCGAGAGCTGGTGTGATGGACCGCCGATCAGCTGGTGGCCGGCGAGTGCTCGCCGCCGGCCACCGCTCGAGCCATGCGTTATTTGACAGTGAAGCCCTGCGACTGGGCGTATTTCACCATGATGCCCTGCAGATCGGTGGCTGCTTGTTCACCGGTGATCTGCTTGGCGTTGATCTTGACGATCTGAGCCTGCAGCTGTGCGTAGTAGTAGACGCTGAAGGGGCTGTAGACGGCACCCTTGTAGGCATTCTCGGCAGGAACGTAGATATCCTTGTTCGCCGTCTGACCATTGAAGAAGGCAACCTTGTTGTTGATGAACTC
Organism: uncultured Nakamurella sp.; assembly: GCA_964236185.1. Classification (GTDB taxonomy): domain Bacteria; phylum Actinomycetota; class Actinomycetes; order Mycobacteriales; family Nakamurellaceae; genus Nakamurella. The sequence continues at coordinate 6,240 of CAXSEW010000232.1, forward strand.
CGGGCTGTTCAGCACGCTCTGGTTCAGCGGGAAGATGGTCTGCGTCTTCCAGCCGTCGGCGACGGAGTCCTTGTCTGCATAGATGCCCTTGGCTACGATGGCGGCCATCTTCTTGTCCTTGGCCTGGGTCGTCACGGCGAACGTCGAACCGCCCCAGTTGACCGACACCGGCGCGCTCTTGTCCCACTGTGGTAACGGCGCTACCGCGAACTGGCCCTTCTCGGTGCCCTTGCCGACGCCGGCGCCACTGAGGTAACCGGGCGCCCAGGCGGCCGAGACGTAGGTGGCGTACTTGCCGGCGATGACGCCGGAGATGTAGTCGGTGGTGAACTGGTCCTGCGTGCCGACCAATCCCTTTTTCACCAGGTCAGCCCAGAAGTTGAGCACGTCCTTGGTGGGCTGATCATCCAACTTGATCGACACGTTCGTCTTGTCGGCGAGATCGTAGGTGAAGGTTTTCGCACCTTTCTGCTGGAACAGGGCGGTGGTCGCCGCCGGGACGTT
>CAXSEW010000233.1:0-6724 GCA_964236185.1 uncultured Nakamurella sp.
GCAATGTCCGGTGGAGTTTTTTCCTACAACGAGGCAACGGCCGAATCCGCCAGCGGATCGCTCGGCTCGGTCATCTCCGGCCTGGAGTCGTCGCTGGCCGATCTCGGCGGCTTCGTGGCCAGCGTCAAGTCGTCCTGGGAGGGCGACGAGCAGGACACCTACTCGGGGGTGCAGTCCAAGTGGGACTCGGCGGCCGCCACGGTGCAGGAGATCCTGACCGCGGTGTCCAAGTCGTTGACCTCCACCACCTCCGGGGTGAAGGACATGCGCGGCCAGGTCAGGTCCGCGCTGACCGCGCACTGATCTGCCGGCCCGCTGGCAGCGACGTCTTCGGCAGGCAATTTCCGCACGCGGCGTCCGGGCGCCTACCGTGGAGCGGCCGGACACCGGGCCGGCCGCGGAGAGGGGTTGTTCATGTCGACATCGGACGAGCGACGCTCGTCGTCGGGAAACCGGTCGAATGCGGCCGCGGACCAACCGCAACGGCGCAGTTTCAACCGGCCGGGCCGGACGAAGATCGAACGAAATCGTGACCTGCCGGTCGAACGGCAGATCCGGCAGCTGCTGAAGAACCCGACGCCCTCCCCGGCGGAGCAGAACCGGTTGTGCGAGCTCACCCGGACCAGGAGCTACAAGGCAGCGGTCGGCGTGGCCAAGCGGATGATCGCCACGCCGGCTCCGGAACCGCAGGACAACCCGGCGCCGCCCGCCTTCCCGACCAAGCGCTCGCGCTGACTGGGCGGGGGGACGAAATCTCCGCACAACACATCCTCACTACGCTCCGGCGATACATCGGCGTTCGGGAGGACGAGGCATGAATCAGCGGCGTGTGCAGATCGGGTGCGACTTCCGCTACCAGGCGCAGATCGACACTCCCGCGGTGTTCCAGGTGGCACCGCTGGGTCCCGACATCTCGCAGGAATCGTTCGACTTCGATCCGGGCGTCGCGACCCACGAATACCGGGACCTGTACGGCAATCGGTGCCTGCGGGTGATCCTGCCGGCCGGTAGGTCACAACTGCGCTACCGGGCGCTGGTGGACGTGCCGGACGCCACCGAGGATGCCGACGAACAGGCGCCGGAGATCGCGCCGCAGCATCTTCCGGACGACGTGCTGGTCTATACGATGCCGAGTCGGTACTGCTTGCCGGACATGCTCGGTAACGAGGCCTGGTCGCGCTTCGCCGGCCTGCCGACCGGCTATTCGCGGGTGCAGGCGATCTGCGACCACGTGAACAGCCATCTCCAGTTCGCCTACGGCAGCAGCTATCCCACCTCCACCGCTTGGGACGTCAACGCGTCGGGCTTCGGCGTCTGCCGCGATTTCACCCACCTGGCGATTTCCTTCTGCCGGGCGCTGAACATTCCCGCGCGGTACGTCTTCGGCTACCTACCTGACATGGACGTCCCCACCGACGGCGCACCGAATGATTTCGCCGCCTGGATGGAAGTGTGGCTCGGGGACCGCTGGTGGACCTTCGATCCGCGCAACAACGTGCGCCGCAAGGGTCGGATCCTGATCGGCCGCGGCCGCGACGCCTCCGATGTCGCCATGGTGACCACCTTCGGCGGCCCCTTCCTGGAGGAGATGACGGTGTTGGCGGCCGAGCTGCCGGTGCCCGACCGGGCACAGCTCTGACGGCAACGCCGGTGCACGACCCGCGCCAACATCCGACCGACGATCTGCCCAACGGTCCGGCGACGGGCCAGCAGGTGGCTGCGGCGCTCGGCCTGGAACCGCTGGACGTCGAGGGCGGTCTGTTCCGGCGTACCTACAGCTCCGACGGGCTCAGCGCCATCCTCTATCTCGTTGTCGCGCCCGACTTCTCGGCGCTGCACCGGCTGAGCAGCTGCGACGAGATCTTCTTCTTCCACGCCGGCGCGCCGTTGCGGATGCTGATCCTCGACGACGGTGAGGGTCATGACCTCGCGGACCGCGACACCGGTGGGCGGGAGGCAGTGCTCGGGCCGGATCCGCTGGCCGGCCAGCACCCGCAGCTGTTGATCCCGGCCGGCGTCTGGCAGGGCGCGTCGTCGACGGCCGGCTGGAGCCTGGTGTCCACCGTGGTGGCGCCGGGGTTCCAGTGGCAGGACTTCGAACTCGGCGAGCGCGAGACGCTGACGGCCCGGTTCCCCGAGTTCAGGATGCGGATCGCGGAGCTCACCCGCTGAGCCCGCCGGATCGATGGCGGTGGGTCGGCGCCGGTACCGGCCTGCCCCGGCGAGCACTACGGTGGAGGGTGGCGCGGGGCGCCGGCGCACCGCGGCACCGGCTGAGAAGACCCGTGGAACCTGTCAAGGTAATGCTTGCGAAGGGACGCCTGATGACTTCAGCACCAACCGAATCCGACCTCGACGTGGGCGCGGTGGTCGACGCCGTGCGAACGACGGCACCGCTCGTGCACTGCATCACCAACAAGGTGGTCAGCAACTTCACCGCCAACGTGCTGCTGGCCGCCGGCGCCGCCCCGGCCATGGTCGACGCACCCGAGGAAGCCGGCGTCCTGGCCTCGGTGGCCGGTGCGCTGCTGATCAATCTCGGCACGGTCACCACTGACCAGGCCGACGGCATGCGCGCCGCCATCGCCGGTGCCAACGAAGCCGGCGTGCCGTGGGTGCTCGACCCGGTCGCCATCGGAGCGCTGCCGCTACGGACCAGCCTCGCGCGGGAGTTCGCCGCGCTGCATCCTGCCGTCATCCGCGGCAATGCGTCCGAGATCGGAGCGCTGGCCGGTGGCGCCGGTGGGCGCGGTGTCGACTCCACGGCTACGCCGGACGAGGTCGCCGAGGTCGCCGTGGAGGTGGCCGCCACCTTCGGCACGGTGGTCGCCATGAGTGGGCCGGTGGACCTGATCACCGACGGCTCGCGGACGGTGCGAGTCGCCTCGGGCAGCCCGATGCTGACCAGGGTGACCGGGGTGGGCTGTGCGTTGGGCGCGCTGATCGGCGCCTGCCTGGCCGTGACGAGCGACCCGATCACCGCCGTTGCCGCGGCGACGGCGTGGGTGTGCGTAGCCGGGGAGACGGCAGCCGAGAGCGCCGCCGGTGTCGGCGCTTTCGCGGTGACCTTCGTCGATGCGGTGGACGTGTTGTCGGCGAAGGGGATCGCCGAGCGGGCAGAGCTGACCGCGGGGTGAGACAGCTGGACTTCCGGCTGTATCTGGTGACCGACACCGCGCAGTGCGGCGGGCCGGCGGGTGTGGTCGACACCGTTCGGCGGGCCGCCGTCGGCGGCGCCACCGCGGTGCAGGTGCGGGATCCGATCGCCACTACCCGCGAGCTGGCCGCGCTGGCCGGAGCCGTGCGGGATGCGTTGCGCGGCACCGGTATCCCGATGATCCTGAATGACCGGGTGGATGTGGCGCTCGCCGTCGGCGCCGACGGTGTGCACGTCGGTCAGCAGGATCTCGACCCGGTGGCGGCCCGCCGGCTGATCGGGCCGGGTCTGCACCTGGGGCTCTCCGTCTCCGATCCGTCGCAGCACCTGGCGGCCATGGCGCTGCCGGCCGGCACCGTTGACCTGTTGGGAGTCGGGCCCATCCGGGACACGCCGTCGAAGACCGACGCCGCGCCGGCGCTCGGGTTCGGTGGGCTGGCGGCGATCTGTGCTGCCGGCACGCTGCCGTGCGTGGCCATCGGCGGGCTGCGCACCGCTGACGCGGCGGCGGTCAAGGCCAGCGGAGCCGTTGGCATGGCTGTCATCTCCGCCATCTGCGGACAGCCCGACCCGGCGACGGCCGCCGCGGCACTGCTCGCCGCCTGGCGGAACGCATGACCGGCCCCCGCACGCGACCCGCCGGCCACCCGCCGGTCGTGCTGACGATCGCCGGCTCGGATCCCAGCGGTGGCGCCGGAATTCAGGCCGACCTGAAAACTTTCAGTGCTCTCGGCGGTTACGGCTGCGCCGTGATCACCGCGCTCACCGCCCAGAGCACACGCGGGGTGACCGGCGTGTTCGCCGTCCCCGCGGACTTCGTCACCCGGCAGCTGGACACCCTGTTCGCCGACATCGGCATCGACGCGGTCAAGATCGGGATGATTGCCGATGCGCAGATCGCCGCCGCCGTCGCCGCGTCGTTGCGCACCTACCGCCCGCCGTACGTGGTGCTGGACCCGGTGATGGTGGCCACCTCCGGCGACCGCCTGCTGACGGCGGACGCCGAGCGGGTGGTGCGCAGCGAGCTGCTGCCGCTGGCCGACCTGATCACGCCGAATCTGGACGAGGCGGCGGCGCTGCTCGGTACGGAGCGGGCGGCGGATGCCGCTGGTGCCCGGGATCAGGTGCACGCGCTGCGCGGACTCGGGGCGAAGCGCGCACTGTTGAAGGGCGGCCATTTCACCGACGCCGCCTTTGCCGTCGACTACCTGGGCGGGCCGGACGGCACCGTCCAGGAGCTGGGCGCCCGCCGCATCGACACCGCGAACACGCACGGCACCGGCTGCACGCTGTCGTCGGCGATCGCGGCGCTACGCCCGCGAGCGCCGGACTGGTCGACGGCCGTGGCGCAGGCGAAGGACTACCTCACGGCGGCGCTGGCGGCCGCCGACTCACTGGTGATCGGCGGTACCGGCTCCGACCGCTCCCGCTACGCCGGGCACGGTCCGGTGCACCACTTTGCGAAAATCTGGTCGTGATGGCGGCGTCGATGGGCCGGACCGCGATGGCACCATTGACCCGGTGACGACTGCACCGGCCCGCGTCCGGACGAACCAGCGGCGCGGCGCGATCTGGGCGGTCGCGGCCGCCTTCGCCACGGCGATGGCGTTCTCCACACTGCCCACCCCGCTGTACTCCCTCTACCAACGACTCGACCAGTTCTCGACCGCCACCGTGACCGTGGTCTTCGGCTTCTACGCCATCGGCGTGCTGCTCAGCCTCTTCCTGGCCGGTCACGTGTCGGACTGGGTCGGCCGGCGACCGGTGCTCATCGCCGGGCTGCTGGCCGAGGTGGCGTCGGCGTTGGTCTTCATGCTGTGGCCGGCGCTGCCGGGCCTGCTGGTGGCGCGGGTCATCTGCGGGGTGGGCGTGGGGTTGGTCACCGCCACCGCAACGGCGTACCTGTCGGAGCTGTCGGCATCCGGCCCATCCGGCCCATCCGGTCCTGCCGGTCGCGCGGGTCGGGTACCCGCCGACATTATCGCCACCGCAGCCAATCTGGGTGGTCTTTCGCTCGGCCCGCTGATCGCCGGGTCGCTGGCGCAGTTCGTCGGCAGGCCGCTGCTCGTGCCGTACTGGATCGTCGGTGCGGCCCTGATGGTCTCCGCGGTCGCGGTGCGGCTGGTTCCCGAGACGGTGACAAAGCACCACCGTAGCTACCGGCCGCAGCGGGTGGCCGTCCCCGCCGATGCCCGCACGCCGTACTACCGGGCGGCGGCCGCGGGTTTCGTCGCGTTCGGAGTGATGGGCCTGTTCACCGCACTGGCGGCCAGCTTCGTGGCCGGAACCATGCACCAGACCTCGCACCTGATGGCCGGCCTGCCGTCATTCCTGGTCTTCTTCTGTGCGGCCGTCGGCCAGATCGCCCTCGGCCGGGCCGTCCCGCGCCGGTTGTTCGCGCTCGGCATCCCGGCGCTGGTGCTGGGCCTGGTCCTGACCACCACCGCGGTCTGGCTGCCGAGCCTGTCATTGTTCCTGGTCGGCGGCGCGGTGGCCGGCGTCGGTGTCGGGTGGATGTTCAAGGGTGCGATGTCGGCAGCGGCGGCGCTGGCCGCGGAAGATTCCCGAGGCGAGACAGCCGCGGGGATCTTCCTCGCCGCCTACCTCGGCCTCACTGTCCCGGTGGTGCTGGTCGGTATCGCGACCACGCTGGTGTCCCTGTCCACGGCGATGACCGTGTTCGCTGCGGTGGTGGTGCTGGCCTGCGGGCTGCTGGCCGCCCAGCTGTTCCGTGCGGACAGCGCCTGATCGCCTGCGCTCCCGCCCGGCCCCGCGGCTACGCCTTCTCCTCGCGGCCCGGCTCGCTGGGCAGCGGTGCGGTGACGCCGTAGCTGCCCCGGTAGTAGAGCAGCGGTAGCCGTTGCGGATCGGCACCGAGGCCGATCACCCGGCCGATCACGATGGTGTGGTCGCCGCCGGGATGTTCGTTGTCCAGCGTGCAGTCGATCCACGCGCCGACGCCCTCCAGGATCGGCGAGCCGGATGGTGCCGGGGCCCAGTCCAGGCCGGCGAACTTGTCGCCGCCGGACCTCGCGAAAGTGTTGCTGTAGTCGGCGTGCTCGGCGGCGAGCACATTGACGCAGAACGACCGCGAGGCGCGGATCCGCGGCCAGCTCACCGATGTCAGCGACGGCGAGAACATCACCAGCGGCGGGTCGAGCGACAGCGACGCGAACGACTGGCAGGTGAACCCGATGGGGCCGTTGGCATCTGCGCCGGTGATCACCACGATGCCCGAGACGAAGTGCCCCAGGACGGTGCGCATCACCTGTCGGTCCACGGCCGACGGGGGAGTGTGTTCGGTCACGCTGTCCATGACGACCTTTCCTGCAGCGGGATGGGTTCTCCCGGCCGATCATCACCCTAGCGGCGGCCTACGGGGTGGGCTGTGACCAAGTCCTGAGTCTGATCAGCTGCCTTCCCGGGACGCAGCCCGGGCTTGCGGCATCCGGCGGCTGGCATCATCGCGGGGTGAGTGCAACCCTGCTGGCCCGCGATCTCGCCGCCGGCCATGCCGACAAGACGCTGTTCTCGGGCCTCGACCTGGTGGTGGCTCCGGGGGACGTG
>CAXSEW010000234.1:0-6694 GCA_964236185.1 uncultured Nakamurella sp.
CCGGGTCAGGCGCTCGGACCGACACCGCGATCCCGGGCAGGAAGAGCACGTCACGTGCGGGGAGGCCCCGGAAGCTGCAACGTCAGCGATATCGATCGCCGATTTATCTCGCACCCGTCCGCCCCACCCATTTGTCCGTGTGAGGTGCTGGTCCGCCCGGCGCCAGCTCTCCGAGTCGGTTAAGGGTAATGGTGGGCGCCGAACCTAGAGGAGCGGTTCGCGGTGCTCGACCCTCAGCTGTGTGACTGTGCGCAGTAAGTGGCGAACTTCGTTCGCGCTACCCATCGGGTGATGTTCCTGGCGTCGCAGCGATTCATCAAGCAGGGCGTGGAAACCACCGGCATCAAGCGCTGAGGACCACCAGTGGTTGGTCCAGCCGCTGCTCGGCGGCGGGTGCGTCGTTTCACCGTCGCCGAGTTGCGGCTCAACTTGGCGGCGGGTGGGAGCAGCCGGTCCGATTGCGGGTCTTCGCGCTGGTTGGGGCGTCGAGGCCGGCGTCGTGGGCCGCCTCGAGAACGGCGGCGGGGAGTTCGTCCGCGGTACTCACGGTGCGGTAAGGCGTCGGCCCGGCGGGGTCGGGCTCATGTCCCGGGCGGCGGAACCGCACGCAGGGCACGCCGGCCTCGAGCGCGCCCCGGACGTCGCGGGCCGATGCGGCGACGTGTACGTGTGGCCCGATCCGAGCCCGGGCCCGGTGGTAGAACGCCGCCGCCGGCTTGTATGCCCGGACCGTCTCGGAGGTGACGACGAGGTCGGCGTCGATCACCGGCAGCCGGGCGGCCGCCGTCGGCCGCAGCAGGGCGTCGTCGGTGTTGCTGAGCAGGCCGACGCGCAGTCCCGACCAGGCGGCGGGGTCCAGCGCGGCGACGTCGGGCCAGAGGGGCCAGTCCTCCATCGAGTCGAGCAAGCGCAGACAGTCGGCGTCCGGATCGCCTGCAAGCCCCAGCTCCCGATAGGTCTCGGCGAGGGCCTCCGCGGCGAGGGTGCCGTGCGCGCGCCAGGGCCCTCCTAGCCGGTGCAGCTCCTTGGTGCGGGCGTCCCAGTCGATGGCCACGGCGTCGGGCGACACGGCCCAGCTGCGTCCGAGGCTTGCTAGAAACCGCGTCGCGCCGGTCCGGGAGTCGGTGAGCGCGCTGAACACGTCGCAGGTGACCACCGGGGTGATCACGGGCCTGCTCACGGGTTGACCTGCCCGGGGGCTTCCTCCGCAGGAGGGGTCCAGGACAGCAGCCGGACATCCCGGACGCTGCTCAGGTGGGCCAGCATCGCATCGGCGGCCCGCTGGGGATTACCGGCGGCGACTGCGTCGGCGATGGCGCGGTGTTGGGCCAGGGACTGCGCGGGCCGGCCGGACTGGCTCAGGGACTCCTCGCGGGTCAGCGCGATCTCCGGGCCCAGCTCGGCCATCATCCGGGCCAGCACGTCGCTGTGCGCGGCCGCGGTGACAGCACCGTGGAAGTCGGCGTCGCCCTGCTCGGCGCGCTCGCCGGCGCGGGTCGCCGTCCCCATGGTGACCATGGCCGCCTCGATCTGCGTGAGGTCCTCCGGGGAGCGGCGCTGCGCGGCGAGCATCGCGATCTTCACCTCGAGGGCCTCGCGGGCGTCGAGGATGTCGGGCAGCAGCCGTCGCCGCTCGAGCACCTCGTCCAGCGGGGCGGGCTGCAGGCCGTCCCGGCGCAGAAAGGTGCCCCCGCCGTGGCGGACCTCGACCAGTCCCTGCACCTCCAAAGCGACGATGGCCTGGCGCAGGGTGGCCCGGCTGACCCCGAGCTGCTTGGCGAGCACCCGCTCGGCCGGGAGCTTGGCTCCGGCCCGCAAGTCGGACTCGGTAGCGTGCTCCCGGATCCGTTCGGCCAGCACTTCGTAGAGCGGCCGCCGCTCGACCCGGCGCAGCGAAGGTAAGGCGCTGACGGGCTCCTGGTCCGCACCTTCAGCCACCGTCACCACCGCCAGCTCAACATCCACTGCGACCTCCACCTCGGCCTCCACCGTCACGTACATGTGATGCTGCAGGCTGGCGGGCTGCTACGCCGCCATCTGTTCAGCAGCGCAGCACGCTCTTGACAGGCCGTCCGTGTGGTGTGCATCATACGGCAGCCGGCCGATCGTCCGAGTGGTCTGACCACTCCTCGGCCCGGGAGGAGACTTAGTGACAGCACCAGCTGGGGTGACCCGGGCCCAGGCGGCCCGGCGGGCGACAATCGCCAGCGTGGTCGGCACGACCGTCGAGTGGTACGACTTCTTCCTCTACGGAACCGCCGCGGCGCTCGTGTTCCCGCATTTGTTCTTCCCCGGCTTCTCCTCCGCTGCGGGCGTGCTGGCCTCGTTCTCCACACAGTTCGTCGGCTTCGCCGCCCGTCCGATCGGTGCGGCGATCTTCGGCCACTACGGCGACCGCATCGGGCGACGCACGACGCTGATGGTCACGCTGTTCCTGATGGCGTTCGGCACCGTGCTCATCGGCGTGCTGCCCACCTACGCAGCCATCGGCATCACGGCGCCGATCCTGCTGGTAGTGCTGCGCACCATTCAAGGCATCGGCGTGGGCGGGGAGTGGGGCGGTTCGGTGCTGCTGAGCATGGAGTGGGGCAAGAAGTCTGGGCGCGGGTTCTCGGCGAGCTGGCCGCAGCTAGGCGTTCCGCTGGGCCTCGTGCTCTCCACCGGCGTCGTGCGCATCACCACGGGGCTGACCGGAACCGCCGGGTTCGACAGCTACGGCTGGCGGATCCCGTTCCTGATCTCCATCGTGCTCATCGGCGTCGGGTTGTTCGTGCGCCTCCGGGTGGTCGAAAGCCCCGAGTTCGAGGCACTGCGCAAGTCGGGCCGCGTCATGAAGGCGCCCCTCGTCGAGGTCTTCAAGCGTCACCCGCGGGAGATCCTGCTCTCGGCCCTGCTCCGCATGTCCGAGCAGGCACCGTTTTACCTGTTCATCACCTTCGTGCTGACCTACGGCACCAAGCACCTGGGGCTGGACCGCAACGGCCTGCTCAACGACACGCTCATCGCCGCCGCCGTCGGCCTGATCAGCATCCCGCTGTTCGGGCGGCTCTCGGACCGCTTCGGCCGGCGCACCGTCTACGGCGCGGGCATCGTGCTCACGGCGTTGTTCGCATTTCCCTACTACGGGATGCTGAACACGAAGTCCTCGATCCTCGTGCTGGCGGCCATCGTGCTCAGTTTGGTGCTGCACGACGTGCAGTACGGCCCGCAGGCCGCGCTCATCGCGGAGAGTTTCGACGCCGACGTGCGGTACACCGGTGCAGGGTTGGGCTACCAGCTGGCCAGCGTGATCGCGGGCGGTCCCGCTCCGCTGATCGCTGCAGCCCTGCTCACCCATTACGGCAGCTCGACCGCCATCTCGATCTACATCATCGTGTGTTGCGCGATCGCGGGACTCGCGTTGCACTTCTTGCCCCGTACCGCCGAGGCACGCTTCGCCGACGTCCCCGATTCCCTCGCCGACCCTCACTCCGGCGTCACCCCCACCGGGACCCAGCGGTGACCGCTGCCCGCCCGGGTGCCCTGAACGGCCTGACCGTACTGGACCTGTCCCGGGTGCTGTCAGGCCCATTCGCGACGATGACGCTCGCCGACCTCGGCGCCGACGTCGTCAAGGTCGAACAGCCCGGCACCGGGGACGACACCCGGCAGTGGGGACCTCCCTTCCAGGGCGGCGAGGCCGCCTACTTCCTATCGGTCAACCGCAACAAGCGCAGCGTCGCGGTGGACCTGAAGTCCCCCGACGGCCTCGCCCTGGTCCGTGAGCTGGCCGCCCAAGCCGACGTCGTCGTGGAGAACTTTCGACCCGGCACCGCCGAACGTCTCGGCCTGGGCTACGAGGACCTCTCCCAGACCAACCGCGGGCTGGTCTACGCCTCCATCAGCGGCTTCGGACAGACCGGTCCGGACTCCCGACGCGCCGGCTACGACGCCATCGCCCAGGCCCGCAGCGGCATCATGAGCGTCACCGGCGAGGCCCAGGGCCCGCCCGTGCGCGTCGGGGTCAGCAGCGCCGACCTGGTAGCCGGGATGTGGGCGGTCATCGGCATCCTGGCCGCCCTGCGGGAACGCGACCGCAGCGGCGCGGGTCAGTGGGTGGATATCAGCCTGCTCGACGGGTCGGTGTCCTGGCTGACCTATGTCGCCAGCGGCTACTTCGCCTCGGGGTCGCGGCCCCGGCGGTACGGCTCGGCCCACCCGACGATTGCGCCCTACCAGGGCTTCGCGACCAAGGACGGCAACCTGATGCTCGCCGTTGGCAACGACGGGATGTGGCGGCGCTTCGCCTCCGCGGCCGGCCTGACTGAGCTCGTCGACGACCCCCGCTTCGCCACCAACCCGCTCCGAGTCGCCCACCGCGAGGAACTACTGCCCCTGGTAGAGCGGGCGATGACCCTGCGGACCAGCGAGGAATGGGTGGCCCTGCTCGACGCGGTCGCAGTACCCGTGGGACCCATTCAAACCGTCGACGAGGTGGTCCGCGACCCGCAGGTGCTTGCCCGTGGGATGATCACCGAGGTGGAGCACCCCACCGCGGGCACCGTCCACACCGTCGGGTGCCCCATCCGGCTCACCGCCACCCCGGCCGAGGTGCGCAGCGCACCGCCGCTGCTGGGCCAGCACACCAGCGAGGTCCTCGCCGAGCTCGGTCTCGACCAGGCCCGCATCGACGACCTGCGCGCACGAGGGGCAGTCGCTTGACGTCCGCCCACCCGGCGCGGTCGTACATGTGCGGCAGAGCACTGCGGATGAGCAGAAACGGCGCTTCGAGCATCAATGCTAAGATGAAACGGAATTTGTCCGGCGGGAACTCCTCGACCGGACTGACGTATTGGACTCCGGCGTTGTTGACGAGCACATCGCAGTCCAATCGGAGCTCAGCGAGTGCGGCGGTGTTGGAAAGATCAACTGTCCACAGGCGACCCCCGATGTCTTGGGCAACACGGTGCGCCGCGTTGGTGTGGTCCTCCAACGTGCCGGGTGGCATCGGTCCGAGCTGACATAGCTACTTCGACCTGAAAAAGTCGGGGCGTGTTGAGCCTCCCTGAGGCTTTGAGCTGGGACAATGACCTCGAACCGTTGGGCAAGAACGGATCGAGGTCATTGTGTTTCGTACTGTAGGCGATCAGGTGTCGCTGTGGGAGTCGGCGCTGCCGCCGGAGTTGCTCGGATTGCCGGTGGAGCTGTCGCGGGTGGATGAGCTGCTGGACGATGAAGTGTTCTTCGCCCCGTTCCTGCCGTTCTTCAGCCTCACCCACGGCCGGCCGTCGACACCGATGGAGGTGTACCTGCGGCTGATGTTCCTCAAGTTCCGGCACGGTCTCGGGTACGAGTCGTTGTGCCGGGAGGTCGCCGACTCGATCACCTGGCGGCGGTTCTGCCGGATCCCGCTGGACGGTTCGGTGCCGCACCCGACGACGTTGATGAAGCTGACCAGCCGCTGTGGAACCGCCGCCATCGACGGGTTGAACGAGGCGCTATTGGCGAAGGCTGTCGAGGCGAAGGTCCTGCGCACCAACCGGTTACGCGCCGACACGACCGTGATCCCGGCGAACGTTGCCTACCCCACCGACAGCGGACTGTTGGCCAAGGCGGTGAAGCGGATCGCGGTGACCGGTCAGCGGATCCACGCCGCCGGCGGCGCGGTGCGGACCACGCTGCGGGACCGGTCCCGCGCGGCTGGCAAACGCGCTCACGGGATCGCCGCGAAGCTGCGGATGCGGTCGGCGCAGGGCCGTGACGAGGCGCAGGCCACGGTCCGGCGGATCACCGGGGAGCTTGCTGATCTGGCCGAGAAGGCCGCTACGGACGCCGAGAAGCTGCTGGCCAATGCCCGCCGCTCGTTGCGGACCGCGACGGTGAGAGCGGCCAGGCTGAAAGCCGATGGCGGGTTGGATCCGGTCGCCGGTCGACGGCGGGGTCGGTTGCACCGCGCGGTGGACCACCTGGCCGAGTTGGTCGCCGCGACAAGGCAGATCGCCGCGCAGACCAGGGTGCGGATCGCCGGTAAGGTGCCGGACGGGGCGACCCGGCGGGTCAGTTTGCACGAGAGCGATGCCCGGCCGATCGCCAAGGGCCGGCTCGGGAAGCCGGTGGAGTTCGGCTACAAAGCTCAGGTCACCGACACCGATGACGGCATCGTGGTCGATCACACCGTTGAGCAGGGCAACCCCGCCGACGCACCGCAACTGGCGCCGGCGGTGCAACGCGTCATCGCCCGCACCGGCCGCAAACCCCGAACCGTCACCGCCGACCGCGGCTACGGCGAACAGAGCGTCGAAGATGACCTTCACGACCTCGGAGTCCGACACGTCGTGATTCCTAGAAAAGGTAAGCCCAGCAAAGCCATACAGACAGTTGAGCGACGCCCAGCGTTCCGGCGGACCATCAAGTGGCGGACCGGCTGCGAAGGCCGGATCAGCACCCTCAAACGCGGATACGGCCTGGATCGCAGCCGCATCGATGGCACCGAAGGAGCCAGAATCTGGGTCGGACACGGCGTCCTGACCCACAACCTGGTCAAGATCGCCGCGCTCACCGCCTGAAACTCGACCACCGGGCCACCCGGCACGCAAAGGAACCAGTCGTCGTTGGCGGTCGGCTCCAGCCGCCCACCACCACGGACTATTTCAGGTCGAAGTAGCTAGGGCGTGTCTCCTAATAGTCGGGTCCAGACGATGCAGGCCGACAGCAC
>CAXSEW010000235.1:0-6687 GCA_964236185.1 uncultured Nakamurella sp.
CGAACGCTTCCAGCAGCAGGTCTCCGGCCAGGTCCACGGGCACCACCGAGTCCGGACCGGCCACGGCCGGCAGGCCGTCCAGCACCCACACGCCGCGGCCGTCATACCCGCCGCGAGCGGTCTTGAGCACAACCGGCCAACCATGCGCCTGCCCGAAGTCGTCGACCGCCGCTGCCAGGTCGGTGCCGGCCGGGACGACGGCGAACTCCGGCACCGGCAGTCCGGCGGCGCGGAGCCGCTCCCGCATCACCGTCTTGTCCTGGGCGTACTGCAGCGCATCCGCACCGGGGTAGACGGCGTGCCCGGCAGCCACCATCGCCCGGATGTGATCGGTCGGGACGTGCTCGTGGTCGAAGGTGACGACGTCGCACCCCTGGGCGAAGGTCAGCAGCGCGTCCAGGTCGAGGTGGGAACCGAGTTCGACATCGGCGGCAACCAGTGCGGCCGACTCGTCCGGCCCGATGGACAGCACCCGCAGGCTCTGGCCGAGGGCGATGGCCGATTGATGGGTCATCCGCGCCAGCTGGCCGCCACCCACCATTCCGACGCGGGGCATACCGGTACGCGAGTCCACGAGGCACGACCTTAGCCGCCGCGCGAACGGGACCGGCAATCGCCGCATCTCCGCTGCTCCGGACACGAATGTGCCCCCGCATCCATCGGGGAGAGGCGGGGGCACATCGTTCGCCGGACCCGGGCGGGAGTCGGGGCCCGTCAAGGTCCGGCAGTCTGGGGCGGCCGCTAGCAGCGGCCGGCGGTGGAACGGGTGATCGTCATCGGCCGAGCTCGGTGAGGAGGTCCAGCGCTGCGCTGTAGGTGGAGGGCAATTGCTCGATCCAGACCGCAGGACCTGGCACGATGATCTGCGGGTCGCGCTCCATCGAGTCGGTGACCATGGACCTCAGCAGGCGCGCCCGCCGGGCCAGCACCGGATCGCGTTCGCACAGCGCCACCGCGACCGCCTCGCCCATCAGGACCAGGCTCTGGCCGCCGTCGAACACCCGGCGCAGACCTTCGGCGACCAGGATCATCGGCAGCGTTCGTTGCCAACCGACATGGCCGGCGAGATCGAGACGGACGACGACCAGCGCCCATTGCGTCGACACCGGCTCAGCGCGGACCTCGGACGCCCGGTACACCTCGCCGAGTCGGATCTGCAGATATTCGGGGGTGACGAGTCCGGTCATCGGGTCGGCGACACTCACCGCCGGAACGGTCACCCGGTCAGCCCACCCGAGCGAGACGGCTCGGCGCAGCGCGTCGGTGTACCGCCCGGGAACGATGGTGGCCAGCGCGTCGACATCGACCAGCGCTTCGCCCAGCGACACCCCTGCCGCGGCGCGTCCACTGCCCAGCCGTTCGGCCGCGTCCCAGACATCTGCGCCGGCTGTCAGCGCGTCGCAGACCGCGTCGATGGCGGGATCGTGCCAGTCGGACGGAAAGGTCCAACCGAAGGCCGATGCCTTGACCTGCCACTCGTCGCGCAGGTCGGTGGCAGTCCGGTCGGTCAGGGGGAGTCGGCTGGTCACGTCGCTTCCTCTCCGGTCACGGTGCGCA
Organism: uncultured Nakamurella sp.; assembly: GCA_964236185.1. Classification (GTDB taxonomy): domain Bacteria; phylum Actinomycetota; class Actinomycetes; order Mycobacteriales; family Nakamurellaceae; genus Nakamurella. The sequence continues at coordinate 1,558 of CAXSEW010000235.1, forward strand.
CGTCTTGATAGGGCTGTCCTGATGGGGCTGACGAGTAGGAGACGCGGGAGCACCGCCGCCGTCACGCGGTTTTCAGAAGTTTTTTGCACAAGAGTGAGGAACCGGGATGGCGCTCGTCCGATGTCACTGTCCGAGAGCGCTTTACCGCGGTACGCAACATCTACCGAGTGGTAATCAGCGCTGCGTTACAAATGGTTGGCCGGCAGTGAGCACCAGCGGCCGTCAACCGTCACACTGAGGAACGACGACGAGGTTGTGGAGTGACCCGACTCGGGTCGCATACTGCGGTCGGGCGAATGACTGGCGCGTCGGCCCCGCCACCGGTCAGGAAATGGAGTCCTCAGATGCCCTCTGTCGAGGATTCCGCGCACCTGGCGAGTGACGCCGAGCTGATCACCAGCGTCCGGGCGGGCGATCGCCAGGCCTTCGGTGATCTCTACAGTCGCCACGCGTCGGCCGCAGCCGGGCTGGCCCGGCAGTTCGCTCGTTCCTCGGCCGAAGCCGACGACCTGGTATCCGAAGCCTTTGCTCGGGTGCTCGACGGTCTACTCGAGGGAAAGGGCCCCGACACCGCCTTCCGTGCCTACCTGTTCACCACTGTCCGCAACACCGCGTACGACCGCAGCCGCAAGGACAAGCGGCTGCAGTTCACCGACGACATCGAGTCGCACGACCAGCCGGTCGAGCTCGACGACCCGGTGATCGCGGACCTGGAGAACGGGCTGGTCGGTAGGGCCTTCGCCGGACTGCCCGAGCGATGGCAGACGGTGCTCTGGCACGTCCAGGTCGAGGGGCAATCCCCGGCCGAGGTCGGGGTGCTGATGGGGATGGCTCCGAACGCGGTGTCGTCGCTGGCCTTCCGGGCGAGAGAGGGATTGCGCGAGGCCTACCTGCAGGCGCATCTCGCCGAGACGGCGGCGCAGCAGTGCCGGACGACGGTGGATCGGCTGGGTGCGTGGACGCGTGGTGGGTTGTCCAAGCGCGAGCGGGCCCAGGTCGACGCACACCTCCAGGTGTGCGACCGGTGTCCGGCGCTCGCCGCCGAGTTGTCGGAGATCAACACCAGTCTCCGCGGTCTGCTGGCACCCCTGCTGCTCGGTGGTGCAGCTGCCGGCTACATCGCCACGCTTCCGCCGATCGCGCCGTTGGTCCAGCTGGGCACCTTCACCGGTGGTTCCACCGTGGTCGGCTCCAGCACAGTATCGGCGGTCACGCCCGGGTCGTCGTCCGGCGCGAAGGCGGTCGCCGGCAAGGTGTTCGGCAGCAAAGCCGGGCTGGCGCTGGCCAAGGTCGGGCCGTGGGCTCCCGGTGCGGCACTCGCCGGAGCCGTCGCGGTCACCGCCGGCGTAGTTGCCGCCATCATCCTTTCGCTCTCCGGCGGCTCGGCCGTCCCTGCCGTCGCCGGGAGCCAAGCACCAGTTCCGGTGGCGGGCAGCACGTTCGGCGGCGCCGGCGGTGGCAACCTCCCCGGCGGCGGTGGTACCAACGGTGGTGGCGGCAGTAACGGCGGCGGCAGTAACGGCGGCGGCACCGACGTCGTCACGAACGACGGCGGTAGTAACGGCGGCGGCGGTAACGGCGGCGGTAGTAACGGCGGCGGTAGTAACGGTGGCGGTGGCAACGGTGGCGGTGGCAGCGGTGGCGGTGGCACCGGCACCAGCGGCTCGCGGATCGCTCCGGTGATCCCGACGACGACCGGAGTCACGGGCAACACCGGCAACACCACCGTAGGAGGCGCCCCGTCGTCCGGACCGAATGCCGGCAGTGGGCCCGATCCGGCCGTGCCGGTCACCGCTTCCACTGCGCCCGGCGGGACCGTCAACGGCACCGGTCCGGGCGGCGTGATTCAGGGGATTCCCGGGACCGAGGTCATCGGCACCGACCTACCGGGCGCCGGCAATGGTGGTACAGACGGTTCGACAACGAACGGTCTCGGTACCGACGGACTGCCGCCGGGTACGACCGGCGGCCCCGGAATCGGAGGTCAACCGTCGAACCCCCTGTCGACGCCGGCCGGTACGCCGGACTCGACCGACGGGTCCACCACCCCATCGACCGTCGGTGACGGGGCGACGTCGACGACAGCGGAGTCGACCACGTCCGGGCTGACCTCGGCGACCGGGACCACGTCGTCCGGCACCGTTCCGGTCGTCCCGACGACATCGACCACGGCGTCCACCCCATCCACTCCGACCACCTCCACCACCACGACCGCCACCACCCCGAGCACCACGAGCACCACGAGCACCCCGAGCACCCCGAGGACCCCGAGCACCACCTCGACTGCTACGTCCACCTCGGCCACGTCCACCTCCGTCCCGGTCACCCCAGCCGCTCCGGCACTGCTGTCGGTCAGTTCCTCCGCCGTCTCGGACGCCGTCGCCGGCAGTGCAGTCACGGTCAGCGTGACCATCGCCAACACCGGCGGCAGCGCTTCGGCTGCCGGTGGGTCGGTGGTGATCCGGGTGCCGACCGGTCTGACGATCGGTGCGGTGACGCTCGGGTCTCCGCTGCGCACGTCGTTTGCCTTCGCCGCGGCGGTCGCGCCGCGCTGCACCCAGCAGGGCAGCGAGGTGACCTGCTCGCTGACGCCGATCGCACCCCTGGCCAGCCTGGTACTCAGCGTCCCGCTCGACGTCGCCCCCGACGCAGCCGACGGCAACATCGAGATCCTGCTGAACGGAGCGGAATCCGGGACGATCGCGCTGGTGGTGCAGTCGGGGTACGCCGGCGTCCAGCTGTCCTCGGCAGCTGACCTGCCGCTGGCGCCGGCCGCGGTCAACCGGGTCGCGCTGGTGGCCATCCCGAAGCCGGACGTGCGCAACCCCGGTGCGATCACCCTCGCCAGCACCGACTTCGCCGTGGTCGGGGTCTCCGGCGACGGCGGCGCCTGCACCGTCGCAGCCGGAACAGTCAGCTGCCTCGCCGCTGCCGCCCAGGCGGGCGTGACGCTGGACGTGGCGGTCAAGGCGTCGGCGACCGACCCGCCCGTCCTCACCGCGACCGACCAACGCGGTCGCGCGGCGACCGCCACCACCGACCTGACCGTCGACCGCACCGGCATCGGCGGTTACCGGTCGGTGCGCATCGGCAATCCCGGACATCTGCTGCGTGCCGGTTCCATCGACATCCTCACGCTGACAGCGACCACCCTCAACGCCGGTGTGGTGAACGCCGGGCCGATCACCGTGCCGGTCCAGTTGTCCCCCGGTGTCCGTATCGCAGCCCGCCCCGGGTCCGCCCTTCCGGCGGGCTGTCTGCCGGACGCCGACACCATCACCTGCACTCCCGCCGACGGCCCCAGCACCGAGTTCTCACTGCCCGTCCAGGTTTCCGCCGCCGCGACCGGCGCGCAGCAACTGGCCGATGCCGTGCTGCCGGCCGGCACCGCGCATCTCGGCGACGGCACCGACCCGCTCATCGTCGATCCGGCCAGGTCCGGCTACGACCGGATCACCCTCGCGGCGACCTCCCCGCTGGCCGCCGGCACGATGGGCACGCTCGCGCTGGGCGCCGTCGTCGGCGACGGAGTCACCGAACCGGGCCCGGTCCGTATCCCCCGGCAGCTGGCCCCGGGCCTGCTGGTCACCGCGGCGACGGGCTGCGACCGGGACGGCGAGGAGTTCCGCTGCCCGCCCGGCGACGGCGCCGGCCCGGCGCCGACCCTGACGGTGGCCGTGCTGCCGCTCGCCTCCTCCGACACCGTGCTGGCGCCCGCCGGCCTCGACGGCAACCGGCAACAGGGCATCGCCGGCTCGCTCCCCGTCGTGCCGCGTGCTCCCGGGCAGCGGATCGAGTTGACCGGGCCGTTCGGCGGTACCTCGGTCGGTGCCCCCATACTGCGCTGCGAGAAGACCGAAGTGGACACCCGTAACGGCTGTCCCGGTGGACTGACCACCGTCCCGGCGAGCTCGGCCACACTGACGGTGCCGGCCGGCGCAACGGTGGTCTCGGCGGAACTCACCTGGGCCGCCACCGCACCGGCCGCCATCCCGGTGAGCACGCTGGACACCGTTGACGTCGCCATCGACGGGAGCGACCGGGGCACCGTCCACGGTGTCCGTCCGGCAGGAGTGAGTGCCGACGTGACGGGTGGGAATCCGGTCACCAGCGGTCAGTTGTTCCAGCGGGTGGCCACCGCCGATGCCCAGCAGCTGCTCGCCGCCGGAGCCTCGCCCGGCACGCACACGGTCACCATCAGCAACCTGGCCGCGAGGACGACGGCAGGACGCACCTCGGCCATGGGTGCCTGGTCGCTGACCGTGCTCTGGTCGACGAGCTCAACGGCGGACGTCGGAGTTCTCACCGACAACCGTGGCCTTTTCAGCAGGTCGACGCGCGCCGGGGCGGTCACCGAGATCGAACCGGCCGGCCGGACGGTGACCGCGATCTACCAGACGATCTGGGCAGCCGATCCGTGGGGCATCAAGACGCTCGCCATCGGCGACACGGCGGTAGCGAACCGGGTCAACGGGCGGCACGGCCTTCGGCTCGACGGTTTCGACCTGCTGCATCCCTCGCTGCCCGAGAGCGGATTGGCGGGCTCCATCACCTTCGTCAACCGGCTGACCCCACCGGCAGCGCTCCATCCGGACGGGTTGTGGATCGGCCCCACCCTGGTCATCACCGTTCCCTGATCGGGGCGCAGGGCCGGCGAAAAACGGCGGCTCACAGTTCGCGTCAGCCGGGACTTCACCTGGCCGCCCGTACACTTGCCCGGTGAATCTGATCGACCGTGTCCGCGAGATCCTGCCGCCCAAACATCGTGAGCTGGCGAAGTTCATCGCGGTCGGCGGCTCGTCGTGGATCCTGGACACGGGCCTGTTCACCCTGCTGGCGCACACCGTGCTCTACGAGAAGGTCATCACCTCGAAGATCATTTCGGTGCTGGTGTCCACCATCTTCAGCTACATCCTCAACCGGGAGTGGTCGTTCAACGGCCGGGGCGGGCGGGAACGCCACCACGAGGCCATGTTGTTCTTCCTGTTCAACGGGATAGCGCTGGTGGTCAATCTGATCCCGTTGTGGCTCAGCCACTATGCCCTCGGTATCAACCCGTCCCACTACAGCCACTTCACCGTCAGCATCGTGGACTTCATCGCCGCGAACGTCGTCGGGACCCTGATCGCG
>CAXSEW010000236.1:0-6632 GCA_964236185.1 uncultured Nakamurella sp.
GGAAGTACGCAGTGTCTGTCAGTCCCGCACCCGCTGTCGGGCCGCTCACTCAGCCGACGTTCACCGTGGTGGTCAAGGATGCGGTGGAATCTCCACCGACCCAGACGTCGAACGTGGAGGCATCCACCACCCAGTCGCGCACCGCCGCGTTCCAGTAGCGGCGCTCGTCCGGGCCGACGGGGAAGGAGACCGTCCGGGAGCGTCCGGCATCCAGGGCGACTCTTTCGAATCCTTTCAGCTCGCGCACGGGACGGGAGGCGGTTCCAGATCGCTGGTGCAGATACAACTGGACGACTTCCTCGGCCGCGCGGTCGGAGATGTTGGTGACTTCGACCGACACGGTCACGGTTCCGTCGATGGCGCTGTTGCTCGGCGAGACAGTCAGGTAGGACCGGGCGGTGCCGAGCGCGGCGACGCGACTGGAGTTCGACTGGCGAGTTGGTCCGCAGACATCAACTCCGAGCCCGCGGGTCAGGGATTGACGGTGAACAGGTACCGGACCCAGCCGTCCCATCCGTTGTCGCCCAGTCCACCTTCGCGGTGGTACTCGGAGTCGGCGGCCATACCGATGCCGAGGTAGACGCGCTGACCGACCGACTGCGGTTCGACGGTCCACTGCAGGTCGACCTGGTTCCCCACCGTGCGACTGGTGGGTTCGTAGCCGTGCGGGTGCAGCCACCAGCGGAGGTCACGTCCTCGCGGATCCGCGCCCTGGCAGGCGAACCGGACGACGTCGCCGACGTGGAGATCGCGGTTGGTCTCCACCGACGTTCCGAGTGCGTAACCCTGGCCCGACTTCGTAGGAGAGATACCGGCGTCGTCCTGGACGTGGGTGATGGTGGCGAACAGGGTGCTGAGGTCTTCGTGGTCGGTGGAAGTCACAGGTCAACCTTTCGAGTTCGGGAGGCACCGCACGATTGCTCGGGGCGCGATGGCTGATTCATGTATGAGGGGTGGGGCGGAGTGGTCTTGCGCAGGAAACCGGCCAGCACCGTGGGGCTGTCGCGGCACGTGCGATCGAGCAATCCGGTGAGCCGGGACGATCGCAGGCGGCGAGCAGGTCGCTCTTCGGGCGCGACCCGTGGGCGGCGCGTCGATTCCCACGTTGGCTGATGAAGCCCAGCAGCGGCAATGTTACCCGCGACCGCGTGACCACCGAAAGGAATTGCTGTCGAAGGACGATCAGCGTTCGGTGCGCGCCCCGGGGGTGAATCGAATCAGCCCGACGGTCAGCTGGGAGGTGCCGTCGCCGCTGAAGACCGGGTTCACCCAGTCTTCCGCTGAAGTTCTCAGCCAGGTACCGACACCGCCTGCTTCGGTCAGGCCACCCGGCCGACGGGTCAGCGCGGAAACCATGCCGAGATCCGGAACTTCCTTTGCTCCCGAAGCGCTCGGATCACTCCCGAGCAGGCCGGCCTACCCACCTGCGGTGCCGGCAACCGGCGGGTCAAGGGATTGTGCCACCAGGAGGTCGCGCTTCTGGCCGGGGTGAGCATCGACCACTATGCAAGGCCGGAACGGGATCTGGCCGGCGTGTCGGGCTCGAGCTTCTGGCCACCTGGGCTGCCACCCGCGCCGCCGAGTCGGCCGGGGTCAGCGCGCCCCCGCCCGACTCCGACGAGCCGCGGGCGCCCCGACGTCCTGCGACCGACTGCTAGGTCCGCCGACCTGACGCTTTTCCGTCGCGTCGCCTGAGCCTTGTCACTGACCGAAGGTTCGGTCGATACTGGGGCGGACGGCGAGGTCAGTGCCTGCGGCCTCGCCGACACCGTCGACTCGTGTCCATCGCCTTCTGCCGTTCGCCCGGTGATCGGAGCCCCTGATGACGACCCTGTTCAACCAGCCGGCCCCCCGGCCGTCCAGCATGGATTCCCTCGAAGCTATCGAATCCGCATCCAGGGACGAGCTCGCTGCGCTCCAGCTGACCAGGATGCAGTGGTCGCTGCGGCACGCCTACGACAACGTCCCGCACTACAAGCAGGCGTTCGATGCTCGCGGCGTCCATCCGGACGATCTCCGGCAGTTGTCGGACCTTTCGCTGTTCCCGTTCACGGTGAAGGCCGATCTACGGGACAACTACCCGTTCGGGATGTTCGCCGTGCCGCAGTCGCAGGTGTCGCGGATCCACGCGTCCTCCGGCACCACCGGTCGACCGACGGTCGTCGGTTACACCGCAGGCGACATCGACAACTGGACGAACCTGGTTGCCCGGTCGTTGCGGGCCGGCGGTGTCCGGTCCACCGACAAGGTGCACATCGCTTACGGGTACGGCCTTTTCACCGGCGGTCTGGGTGCTCACTACGGAGCCGAACGGTTGGGCTGCACCGTCATTCCGATGTCCGGGGGAATGACCGAACGTCAGATCCAGCTGATCGAGGACTTCCGACCGGACGCCATCCTGGTCACGCCGTCGTACATGCTCACCATTGTCGATGCCATGCAGCGGGCCGGCGTAGATCCAGCAGCCAGCTCCCTGCGCGTCGGTGTGTTCGGAGCTGAACCGTGGACGGAGCGGATGCGTACGGAACTGGAGAACCGACTGCACATCGATGCCGTCGACATCTACGGCCTGTCGGAGGTGATGGGCCCTGGTGTGGCGCAGGAATGCGTCGAGACCAAGGACGGCCTGCACATCTGGGAGGACCACTTCTACCCCGAGATCGTGGACCCGTTGACCGGGGAGGTCCTGCCCGACGGCTCCGAAGGCGAACTGGCGTTCACCTCTTTGACGAATGAGGCCATGCCCGTCATCCGTTACCGCACACGCGATCTCACGCGACTACTGCCAGGAACGGCCAGGTCCATGCGCAGGATGCGACGAGTGACCGGGCGCAGCGACGACATGATCATCCTGCGCGGAGTGAATCTGTTTCCCACGCAGATCGAAGAACTGATATTGGGAGTGCCCGGTTTGACCCCGCAATTCCAGTGTGTGCTCGAGCGCCCGGCGCGGATGGACCAGCTGACCGTGCTGGTGGAGGGTCGTCCCGACCTGACCGGGTCCGAGCGCGCAGTTGCGTCGGAGACCTTGCGCGACCGGATCAAGAACCGCATCGGGGTGACGGTCGCTGTCGAGGTGCTCGAGGTCGATTCCATCGAGCGCTCGGTGGGCAAGGCCGTCCGGCTCCGCGACCTTCGGCCGAAGGCGGCGGCGCCGGCATGACGAATCCGAGTACATCTGAGCCTCGGAAGCGAGGACGTCCCGGTCATGACCTGACCACGGTGCTGGCGGCATCCGTCGCGGTGTTCAACGAACGGGGCTACGACGGCACCAGCATGGAAGACCTGTCGGCCCGGCTCGGCATCAGCAAATCAGCGATCTACCACCACGTCGAGGGCAAGGAGGCCCTACTGAGCCTGGCCCTGAATCTGGCTCTCGAAGGGCTGGAAGAGGCCGCCGACAAGGTCCGGGCCCTCGACGGGCCAGCGGTGGACCGGCTGGAGATGTTGGTCCGCACCAGCGTCGAGGTACTGGTCGAGCGGCTTCCGTTCGTCACTCTGCTGCTGCGCGTGCGCGGCAACAGCAAGGTGGAGCGGCAGGCATTGGCGCGGCGGCGCAGCATCGACCACCTGGCCGCGGATCTGGTGAAAGAGGCGGTCGGTGACGGAGATCTACGGCTGGACACCGACCCGGTCGTCACCGCCCACCTGCTGTTCGGCATGGTCAACTCGTTGACCGAGTGGCTCAAGCCGACAGGACGGCACCGTTCGGCGGATCTGGTCGACGCCGTGACGGCCGTTGCTTTCACCGGCCTTCGGCAGCAAGGCTGAGACCACCGGATGCGCGGCGAGCGGTCGGGGCCAGGACGGCACACCCGGCATCGATCGATGAGGGGGTGTCGCGGGACATCAAGTGTCGCTGTCAGAAGCAGGACCGGATGACCGCCTTCCTCGATCGGCGCCGGACATGACCCGATCAACCGGGCGGCCGACCAGTGCCCGTTGACTTCGGCTCCGCCCTGCGGGCATGATAACTGAACGAATAGACGGTAAGTATCTCCGGTGCTCGGTGTGCCGTGTTTGTGGAGGTAGTTGATGTCAGTGCTGTCCAGCTACGTGCAGGGCCGGTGGACGACGCCACTCGATGATGGCGCCGCCGTGCACGATGCGGTCACCGGCGAGGAGATCGCCCGGCTGTCCACCACCGGCATCGACATGGCCGCCGCACTGGACTACGGCCGGACGGTCGGTGGGCCGGCCTTGCGGGCGCTCACCTTCCACCAGCGGGCCGCGCTGCTCAAAGCGCTCGCTTCCTACCTCCGCGAACACCGCGAGGAGCTGTACGCCCTGTCGGCCAGAAGCGGCGCGACCAAGGGCGACTCGATGTTCGACGTCGACGGCGGGTTCGGCGTGCTGTTCAGCTATGCCAGCAAGGGCCGCCGCGAACTGCCCGCCGACACCGCGCTGCTCGACGGCCCCCTCGAACCACTCGGCAAGGGCGGAACGTTTCTCGGACAACACATCTGGACGCCGCTGCGCGGCGTCGCCGTACAGATCAACGCGTTCAACTTCCCGGTCTGGGGTCCGCTGGAGAAGTTCGCTCCGGCGTTTCTGGCCGGCCTGCCCAGCCTGATCAAGCCGGCCAGCCCGACCGCGTACATCTCCCACCGCCTGGTCGAACTGATCGCCCGGTCCGGCCTGCTGCCCGACGGCGCGATCTCGCTGATCACCGGAAGTGCCGGTGACCTGCTCGACCACCTCACCGAGCAAGATCTGGTCGGGTTCACCGGTTCGGCCAGCACCGCTCGCAAGCTGCGGACCCATCCGAGCATCGTCGCGGGCGGTGTGCGGTTCACCGCAGAGGCCGACTCGCTGAACTGCTCGATCCTCGGCCCCGACGCCGTCCCCGGCACGCCCGAGTTCGACATGTACGTCAAGGCGCTGACCACCGAGATGACGGTCAAGGCCGGGCAGAAGTGCACCGCCATCCGTCGGGCCATCGTGCCCACCGTGTTGTTGGACGCGGTCGGCGAGGCCGCCTCGGCCCGGCTGGCGAAGGTCGTGATCGGCAACCCGGCTGATCCGTCGGTCCGGATGGGCGCTCTGGCCGGACTGGAACAACGGGAGGACGTGCGGCGATCGTTGAAGTCACTCCTGGACGTCTGCACCGTCGTCTTCGGCGACCCCGATCATGTCGACGTGGTCGGAGCCGACGCCGACCGCGGCGCCTTTCTGTCGCCGATCCTGTTGCGCGCCAACGGCGATCGCGCCGAGCCGCACGAGGTCGAGGCATTCGGTCCGATCAGCACGCTGATCGGCTACGACACCGTCGAAGACGCGATCGCGCTGGCTGTCCGCGGCAGGGGCAGCCTGGTCGGTTCGCTGATCACCCACGACCGGGATGTGGCCCGGCAGGTCGTGCTTGGGATTGCGCCCTGGCACGGCCGGCTGCTGGTGCTCGATCGGGACGACGCCGGCGAATCGACGGGCCATGGATCACCATTGCCCAGCCTGGTGCACGGCGGACCCGGCCGGGCCGGCGGCGGCGAGGAAATGGGCGGGCTCCGCGGCGTGCAACACCACATGCAGCGCACCGCGGTCCAGGGTTCACCGGAGATGCTGACCGCGATCACCGGCCGCTGGACCGTCGGCGCCGCGCGACATGTCACCGAAGTGCATCCGTTCCGAAAGTCCCTGGCGCAGCTGCGGATCGGTGACACCGTCATCGGCGGACCACGCACCATCACCATTGCCGACATCGACCATTTCGCCGAGTTCACCGGCGACACCTTTTATGCCCATACCGACGAAGCGGCCGCGGCGGCGAACCCGTTCTTCGACGGGCGGGTGGCCCACGGTTATCTCGTGGTGTCCTTCGCCGCCGGCCTGTTCGTCGACCCGGCGCCCGGACCGGTGCTGGCCAACTACGGCCTGGACAACCTCCGGTTCCTGACCCCGACGTATCCGGGTGACGAACTGACCATCACCCTGACGGCCAAGGCCATCACCCCACGGGACGGCGACTACGGCGAGGTGCGGTGGGATGCGGACCTGACCAAGCAGGACGGCACCTCGGTCGCCAAGTACGACGTGCTGACCATGGTGGCAAAGCAATGGCCGATGGCCGTTTCCGACGAAGGGACGAAGGCATGACCGGCACCCTGGAGCAGGCCCCGACGGGCACCGGTGTCCAGACCGAGGAACTGCAGGCACATTTCGAGGCGACCATCGGCCACCAGCACCGCATCGAACCGCGCGACTGGATGCCGGATGCGTACCGCCTGACCATGATCAGGCAGATCGCCCAGCACGCTCACTCGGAGATCATCGGCATGCAGCCGGAAGGCAACTGGATCACCCGCGCACCCTCGTTGCGGCGCAAGGCTATTCTGCTGGCCAAGGTCCAGGACGAGGCCGGACACGGCATGTACCTCTACTCCGCGGCCGAGAGCCTCGGCGTCGACCGCGCCGATCTGACGGACAAACTGGTGCACGGCAAGCAGAAGTACTCGTCGATCTTCAACTACCCGACGCTCTCCTACGCCGACGTCGGCGTGATCGGCTGGCTGGTCGACGGCGCCGCGATCTGCAACCAGGTGCCGCTGTGCCGCTGCTCCTACGGCCCCTACGCGCGGGCGATGATCCGCATCTGCAAGGAGGAGTCGTTCCACCAACGCCAGGGCTACGAGCTG
>CAXSEW010000237.1:0-6622 GCA_964236185.1 uncultured Nakamurella sp.
CCGCAGTGGCGCTTTCGACATCGCGTTCTCGGCGTTCGGCGCCATCCCCTTCGTCGCCGACTCGGCCGGAGCGATGCGGGAGGTGGCCCGGGTGCTGCGGCCGGGCGGGCGGTGGGTGTTCTCGGTGACGCACCCGATGCGCTGGATGTTCCCGGACGACCCCGGACCGCGCGGCCTGACCGTCGTCCAGTCGTACTTCGACCGGTCGCCGTACGTCGAGGTCGACGCCGACGAGGTGCCCGTCTACGTCGAGCACCACCGGACCTTCGGCGACCGCATCCGCGAGCTGGTGGCCGCCGGCTTCGTCGTCGAGGACGTGGTCGAGCCGGAGTGGCCGGAGGACTTCGACGGCACCTGGGGCCAGTGGTCACCCGAGCGCGGCGAGATGTTTCCTGGGACGGCGATCTTTCTCTGCCGGCTGGGCTGACCGGCTCGAGGAGCCGTCCTCGTCGCGCGCAGGCTGGTCAGCTCAGTCGTCGACCCCGCGGGCGACCAGTGCCTCACCCATCGCGTCGGCCGTCCGCAGCGCCCGGACCACCGCGGGGGCGGCCAGTGCGAGTAGCGAGAAGCTCAGACCGCGAGCCTTTCTCGCCTGGGCCACGTCGTCGAGGATGCCGACCAGCAACGGTATGCACCGGACGGTCATCGCCAGCACCAGGCCGACCCGGTCGGCGTCCACACCCAGTCGGCGCAGCGGTCGGAGCACCCCCCGGCAGACATCGAGCATGGCGGTGACCGTGGTGGTGAGCGTGACCAACGCGGCCATCGCGACGGCCAGCACCAGCCCGGCACCGAGCACCACCGCGGCTCGCCAGCCCGTCACCACGAGCTGGAAGACGACCGTGAACAGCAGCAGCCAGCGCAGCGGCCGGAGTTGCTGTTCCACCAGCCGCGCCGGTATCCGGCTGACCGCCAACAGTCCGGCCACCGCCAGCGCAGCCAGCCCCAGTTGCCAGAGTTGATGCAGCGCAACCAGCCCGGCCGTTGCCACCAGCAGCCCGGCCAGCTTCCACCCGGCCGGCAACCGGTGCAGGACCGACGAGCCGGGGTGGTACAGACCGATGGCGCTCACCGCAGCATCGCCTCGTAGCGACCGGCGGTCTCGGCCGGCGACCCGTCGGCCACGACTTGTCCCGCCTCGATCAGCAAGACCCGGTCGAAACCGCTGAGCAGGTGCAGCTGGTGGGTGACGACGACGACCTGCTGCGGGAGTGAGGTCAGCAGGTCGGCGACCAGCCGGGCGTTGCGCAGGTCCAGCAGCGTGGTCGGTTCGTCGGCCACCACCACCTCCGGCCGTCGGATCAGTACCGCGGCGAGGGCGAGCATCTGCTTCTGGCCGCCGGAGAGCAGGTGGGTGGGATGGTCGGCATGCGAGGCAAGTCCGAACTGGCTCAGCGACTCCTGCACCCGGAGTCCGACCTCGTCCTTCGACAGGCCCGACCGGCGGAGCGAGAAGGCGATGTCCTCGGCGACCGTCGGCATGATGATCTGGTTGTCCGGGTCGGTGAACAGGAATCCGACCTTCGCCCGCACCTGCTTGCCGTGCTTCGCGGTGTCCAGCCCGTCGACGGCCACGCTGCCGCTGGTGGGCAGCACCAGCCCGTTGATCATCCTGGCCAGGGTCGACTTGCCGGCCCCGTTGGCGCCGACGATGCCGACGCGGCGCTGCGTCAACGTCAGGTCGATGCCGTCGAGCACCAGGCGGTCGCCGTAGCGGTGACGCACCGAGCGAAGGACGATCTCACTCACTGCGCGCGGAGATCGCCGGCCGCCGCCGGGTGGGAATCAGGCCGGGGTAGGCCCGATGCACCTGCTTGGCGACGACCGCGGTGATGACCACCTTGACCGCGTCGCCCGGCAGGAACTTGACGTTCGTCACCGTGGCCGCCCACAGCGACAGGTGGCCGTTGTGCGCGAGGACGGGAATGCCGATGGCGTAGATCAACGCCATGCCGCCGGCCGCAGTAGCCAGCACTCCCAACAGCAACGGGTATCGGGGCAGGATCCTGGCCGTCAGTGCACCGATCAGCGCAGCTCCGGCCAGCCAACCCCACAGGAAGCCGGCGGCCGGGGAACTGGTGAACCAGACGACGCCGCCGCGGCCACCGGCCAGCAGCGGTAGCCCGGCGAAGGCCAGTACCTCGAATGCCAGTACCGCCAGGAACCCCTTGCGCGGGCCGAGAATCGCGCCGGCCAGCATCACGCCGAGGGTCTGGAAGGTGATGGGCACGAGCGCCGAGCCGACGGTGATGGTGCCTGGTACGCCCAGCGCGGCGATCAGGGCAGCGAAGATCGCGATCTGGGCCAAATCCCGAGCGGTACTACGTCGATGGGGCACAGCTTGGAACCCTAGTGGTTCATCCGCTCCGTCGGGCAGAACGGGTGAGCGGGGCGCCTGCCGTGTGCTGGACCGCTGTGACGCTGCACACCGGTGTTAGGCCACGACGGACGCAGTGCCTGTTCGGCCGGGCGGGCGCCACGAGCGCGTAGCGGTTCGCTGCGCGCGTCGCACCGCGCTCGCCGGGACGGGACGTGCTCGCCGGGACGGGACGCGCTCGCCGGGACGAAACGCGCTCGCGGGGAAGCGGACGTGCTTCTGGCCCGGGACGCGCTCCGGGGCCGGCGGGTCACCGGTGCCCGGCCGACCAGGTCAGGTATGCCTCTCCGCGGGGCGAGATGCGGTAGCCGACATCGAGGCTGATGGTCAGGCCGAGCGCCTTGAGCTTGCGGATGTCGATCTTCATCGGCTGGAGCTCGCGACCGAGCATCTCGGCGAGCACTTTTGAAACCACGGCCGGGTTGTCCCGGATCCATTCCAGAATCGTCATCGTCCATGGTCCGGACGGCTTCGCCGCGTCGAGCCGGGCGAGCGCCCGTTCGATGGCCGCCAGTTCGTCCTCGTCGGGCAGTCGCTCGCGCAGCTGCCACCGCGGGTCGGCCCCGGCGTAGTGCAGGTCGACCCGGAAGATGCGGTCGTCGGGCCGCTTTCCCAGCCACTTCAGCAGCGACGCCAAGTCGCGCTCCCCACAGGCGCAGGCGTCGGCCTCCGTCAGCACGTCGAGCGACGGCAGTTCGATGACCGCGTCGATCGCCACCACGCCGGCCGGTGTCAGCTGCGTACCGCCGGCCTTCGCCCGCGGGGCACCCCAGCGCCGGTACACCCGGGTGACCGATCCGTCGAGGATGCCGGCGACGACTCTGGCTGGTAGCAACATGGCCGTGCCTGGACCGTCGCCGTCAGTGTGCCGCCGCGTCCCAGCTGCGCCCCACCCCGACGGAAACGTCGAGATCGACCGTCAGCGGGAATGCGCCGGCCATCTCCTGCCGCAGCAGCGTGGTCAGGGCCTCCTGTTCGCCGGGGGCCACCTCGCACAGCAACTCGTCGTGCACCTGCAGCAGCAGCCGGGAGGTCATGCCCTCGGCGTCGAGTCGCTGTTGCACGTTCAGCATCGCCACCTTGATGATGTCGGCGGCACTCCCCTGGATCGGCGCGTTCAGCGCGGCGCGCTCGGCCAGCTCGCGCCGCTGCCTGTGGTCGCTGGTCAGATCCGGCAGGTACCGGCGACGGCCGTACAGCGTCTGGGTGTATCCGTCGAGCCGGGCCACGTCCACGGCGCGGCGGAGGTAGTCGCGGATACCGCCGAACCGCGAGAAATAGGCGTCCATCTGCTCCTTCGCCTCGTCGACGCTGATCTTCAGCTGCCCGGACAGGCCGAAGGCCGACAACCCGTACGCCAGGCCGTAACTCATCGCCTTGATCCGGCGGCGCAGTTCGGGAGTCACCTCGGACGCCGGGACGCCGAACGCCCGCACCGCGACCGCGGTGTGCAGGTCCTCGCCCGAGCGGAAGGCCTCGATCAGGCCCGCGTCCTCCGACAGGTGGGCCATGATCCGCATCTCGATCTGCGAGTAGTCGGCGGTGATCAGGCTATCGAAGCCGACCCCGGGGATGAACGCCGCCCGGATCCGGCGGCCCTCGTCGGTCCGCACCGGGATGTTCTGCAGGTTCGGCTCGGTGGAGGACAGCCGCCCGGTGGCGGCGATGTTCTGCAGGTAGGTGGTGTGGATGCGGCCGTCGTCAGCGACGGCCTTGAGCAGCCCCTCGACAGTGCCCTTGAGACGCGTCACGTCCCGGTGGCGCAGCAGGTGGGTGAGGAACGGATGCTCCGTCTGTTCGTGCAGGGCCGTCAGCGCGTCTGCGTCGGTGGTGTAACCGGTCTTGGTCTTCTTCGTCTTCGGCATGTTCAGCTCGTCGAACAGCACCACCTGCAGCTGCTTGGGTGAACCGAGGTTGACCTCGTGACCGAGCACGTCGAACGCGGCCTTCGCCGCCGTCTGGATCTCCGCGTCGAAGGTGGACCGCAGATCCTCCAGGTAGGGCACGTCGACGGCGATGCCCTGCCGCTCCATCCGCCCCAGCACCCGCATCACCGGCAGCTCGATCTCGGTGAGCAGGGCCAGCTGTCCGCTGTCCTCGAGCGAGACCTGCAGCGCCGCAGCCAGTTCGATGATGGCCAGGGCCTTGATCATCTCGGCCTTGTCGGCGGCCGCGTCGACGTCGTCGACCTCGATGTCCGCGGGGTCGGGGAAGGCGAGCGCGAGCTGCTCGCCGCCGGACTCCTCGATCGGCCCGGCGTCGAGCGTCCGGTGCAGGTACCGCTGGACCAGGTCGCCGAGGTCGAAGGCTCGTTGACCGGGCAGCGCCAGATAGGCGGCGAGCGCCGTGTCGGAGGTGATGCCCTGCACCTCCCAGCCCCGGGCGGCCAAGGCGTTGAGCGGGGCCTTGAGGTCGTGACCGACCTTCGGTCGATCCGGGTCGGCCAGCCAGGCGGCAACGGCCTCGTCGTCGTGCTGGTCGAGCGACGTCACGTCGATCACCGCGCTGGCGCCGGTGGCGTCGGCGACCGCGATGGTGGTGACGTCGCCGCCACCCGGCGACCAGGTACCACGCAGCGACAGGCCGACCGTGTCAGCGGCATGCACGGCCAACCATCCGGCGACCAGGCCGGTCGGCAGTCGCATACCCGACACGTCGAAGCCCTCGGTGCTGGTCTCGTCGGCCTGCTCGAAGGTCTCCAGCAGCCGCTCACGCAGCACCTTGAACTGCAGGTTGTCGAAGATCTCGTGGACCGCCTCGCGGTCGTACGGCTGGGCGACCAGGTCGATGGGGTCGATCGCCAGCTCCACCTCCCGGACCAGCTGGGTGAGTCGACGGTTCTGCAACACGCTGGACAAGCTGGCCCGCAACGCATCTCCGGTCTTGCCGGGGATCTCGTCGACCCGGTCGACGAGCTCGCCGAGCGAACCGAACTCCCGGACCCACTTCGCTGCGGTTTTCTCCCCCACCCCGGGGATGCCGGGCAGGTTGTCCGACGGGTCGCCGCGCAGGGCGGCGAAGTCGGGATACTGCGCCGGGGTCAGTCCGTACTTCTCCTGCATCTCCTCGGGGGTGAACCTGGTCATGTCCGACACGCCGCGCTTGGGATACAGCACGGTGACCCGGTCGGTGACCAGCTGCAGTGCATCGCGATCGCCGGTGCAGATGCGCACCGACATACCCTGCGCCTCGGCCCGGGTGGTGAGCGTGGCGATGACGTCGTCCGCCTCGTAGTTCTCCGCGGTCAGCACCTCGATGCGCAGCGCCGCCAACACCTCTTTGATGAGCTCGACCTGACCCTTGAAGTCCGTCGGCGAGCTGGACCGGTTCGCCTTGTACTCCGCGAACTCCTCGCTGCGCCAGGTCTGCCGGGAGAGGTCGAAGGCGACGGCGACATGGGTTGGTTGCTCGTCGCGCAACAGGTTGATCAGCATCGAGGTGAATCCGTACACGGCGTTCGTCGGTTGCCCTGTGGTGGTGGAGAACTTCTCCACCGGCAGCGCGAAAAAGGCGCGATAGGCCAACGAGTGGCCGTCGAGCAGCAGCAGCATCGGGCCGGCCGGCAGCTTCGGGGTGGAGGCGGCCTTGCCAGGGCTCTTCGCCCGGCTCGCTGCCGGTTTCGCCGGCGTTCTCCTGGTTGTCGATGCAGGAATCGCGGGGACGGCAGTGCTCTCGGTCGTTGGCGCAGCGGTAGCCATCACCCGCCCGAGTCTAGGGTCAACCACCGACAGCCCGCCGAACCGGCGGATCCCGACAGGAACGGTGCTCATGACCGACCAGACCCCACCGTCCGCCGACGACCAGCTGGCGGCATTCAATGGCCGCCGCGGCGAACTGGCCACCTCGATGGGGATCATGCTGACCTCCATCCACCCCGAGCGGGTGACCGGGACGATGCCGGTCGAGGGCAATCGGCAGCCCTATGGGTTGCTGCACGGCGGGGCGAGCGCCGCACTGGCCGAGACGCTCGGCTCCATGCACGCGGTCGTCGCCGCCGGGCCGGACGCCACAGCAGTGGGGATCGAACTGAACTGCTCACATCACAGCTCGGCACGCGACGGCGTCGTCCACGGCGTCTCCACGCCGCTGCGGGTCGGACGGACGCTCGCCACCTTCGAGATCGTTCTCCGCGACGAGGAGGGCGCGCGCATCTGCACGGCTCGGCTGACCTGCCTGCTGCGGGCCGGCGGCCGCTGACCCGCCCACAGCCCTGACCCGCCGCCGATCCCACCGCGGGATCGAGCA
>CAXSEW010000238.1:0-6620 GCA_964236185.1 uncultured Nakamurella sp.
GCCACTGGACCAGATCTTCGCGACCGCCCGTACCCATGATCTCGTCGTCCACGTGCACACCTCACCCGGCGCGGCCTCGGACATCGACCAGGTCGGGCTGCTCGTCGACCGGTACGGCGATGAGGTGAAGATTCACCTGGTTCATTTCGGCGGCGGCATGAGCGGCCACATCAAGCTGATCAACAGCCGGTTCTTCGACTGGGTCGAGGCCGGCAAGAAGGTCTACTCCGACACCAGCTGGGCCATCGGCTTCGCCCCGAGGTGGCTGGCCGCGGAGATCGAGCACCGCGGCATCGGCCATGACCGCATCCTGTTCGCCAGCGACGAGCCCTGGGGCGACCACGCCGGCGAGCTGGCCCGACTGCAGGCGGCCGTCGGCAACGGCGAGCTGGCCCGACTCATGTTCCACGACAACTTCACCGCGCTCTACGGCTGATCCGCACCGCCCTACCGCCCGCCCGGCAGTTCATCCATCAGGAGGAATGCACCATGTCCGAGATCGACGACACCATCGCCGCCAACATCACCAAGTCCCGGGGCGAGATCCCGCACCCGTCACTTGCCAAGGGCAGCAACATCTACGGCTCGACCAAGATCTTCCCCGACTACCAAGCCGAGCCCGGCGAGTCCTATTTCACCCTGGTGCACGGGATCGCACACGAGTCGTCGGTGTCCTTCGTCGCCGTGCTGCAGGCCACCCGGGCGCTGCGCAAGGGGTACGAGTCCGTGCTGTAGTTCTACGGGCCCGGCTCGATGAACTGCATTGCCACCCGCGGCTTTCCGACCACCGGCGCCTCGGCCTTCCCCGGCGAGCAGAACATCAACGACTCGCTGGCCTCGTTCATCAGTGAGGGCGGCACCGTCTTCTGCTGCCGGTTCGGGCTGGCTCTGCACGGCCTGCGCGAAGAGGACCTGATCGAGGGCGTCATCCCGTGCCACCCGCTCGACGTGCAGGACGCGCTGATCCACTATGCCCGCAAGGGTGCCATCGTCAACTCCACCTACATGGTCTGAGAGTCAGGGCCATGGCCGACGTCTCCACCCGGGTGGACCTCGCTCTGCGCGGAATCCGTTTCACCGCACCGGTATCCCGCCGGGCCGGAGCCGGGCCCAGCGACGACGGCCATCTACTGTTGGATGGGCGTGGGTCGGCGATCCCGCTCAACCCGGCCAGTCCCTACGAGGTCCGGGCTGGGCGCCTGCTGCTGGACGGCGCCGACATCGGGATGGACGTGGAAGCCGTTGCCCGGCCTCGATTCTACGACCTGACCACTGCTGACGGCGTTTCCTACCAACAGATCGCCCGGCTGCACTCGGCGAATGTGTTGGCCACCACCGTGGTGCAGACCTGCATCCGATACGCCGAGGACCAGCGGTGCCGGTTCTGCGCGATCGAGGATTCGCTGACCGCCGGCAACACCACCGCGGTGAAGACGCCGGCGCAGCTCGCCGAGGTCGCCGAGGCGGCGGTGCGGCTGGACGGCGTGCGCCAGATGGTGATGACCACCGGCACGTCGAACGGCAGGGACCGCGGCGCACGGCACCTGGCCCGCTGCGTGCGTGCGGTCCGCGCCGCCGTGCCGGACCTGCCGATCCAGGTGCAGTGCGAACCGCCGGCCGACCTGTCCACCATCACCGAGCTGTTCGAGGCCGGCGCCGCCTCGATCGGCATCCACGTCGAGTCCCTCGACGACGAGGTGCGCCGCCGGTGGATGCCGGGCAAGTCCACGGTGCCGATGTCGGAGTACCGCGCCGCGTGGACCGAGGCCGTCCGGGTCTTCGGCCGCAACCAGGTGTCCACCTACCTGTTGGTCGGGCTCGGCGAGGACGCCGACGAGATGGTCCAGGGCGCACAGGGTCTGATCGAGATGGGGGTCTATCCGTTCATCGTGCCGTTTCGGCCGCTGGCCGGCACCCTGGCCACGGCCGACGGGGCACTCGCGCCGAGCAACGCAGCACTGGCTGCCGTCACCGGCCGGGTGGCCGACCTGCTGGCCGCCGCCGGCATGCTCGGTTCGGATCAGAAGGCCGGCTGCGCCGCGTGCGGCGCGTGCAGCGTGCTGTCGAGTGCGGGGGCCTGATCATGAACGCGATACCCGTGGCGCAGCTTCAGGTTCCGGTCCTCACCGGAGCCATTGTCGAACCGGTCCCGGATCAGGGCTTCCGCATCCGCCCCGTCGATGGTGGCACACAGCGCAAGCGCTACCTGGCACTTCGCCGGGAGGTGTTCGTCGCCGAGCAGGGCTTGTTCGCCGGATCCGATGCCGACGACCGTGACGACGACCCGCGGACGGTGATCCTGGTGGCTACCGACGCTGCCGGCGACGTGCTGGGCGGCGTGCGGCTGGCCCCGGCGGCCGGGAACGACGACCTACACGGCGATCTCGGCTGGTGGACCGGCAGCCGGCTGGTCGTAGCAGCGGGGGCCCGCCGGCATGGCGGGATCGGCGCGGCGCTGGTGCGTGCCGCCTCCGCGCACGCCGAAGGACTGGGTGTGCTGCGGTTCGACGCCTGCGTGCAGGCAGCCAATCAGCCGCTGTTCGAGCGGCTGGGCTGGCAGCGAACGGGCTCCCGCATCTTCGCCGGCGTGCCCCACGTCGACATGCGCTGGCCCATCGGCCGGTTGCAAGCGCTGGCGCAGGCCACCAAGGGCCCGCTGGCGGATCTGCTCGCGCCACTGCGGCAGGGCGCACTCGGGTTGGGCGGCAGCGGGTTCGTCGGTGACGACGGCGCGCCGGTACCCGGCACGGACGTCATCGCCGCCTGCGATGCCATCCTGCCGTCGATGGTGGAGCGGGATCCCGAGTGGGCCGGTTGGTGCTCGGTGCTGGTGAACGTCAACGACCTGTCCGCGATGGGCGCTGCCGCCGTCGGACTGCTCGATGCCATCGGCGCACGAGACGTCTCGTTCGCCACCCGCATCGTCAACGGCATCCGGCAGGGCGCGCAGGCCTGGGGCGTTCCCGTGCTGGGCGGGCACACCCAGCTCGGCGTGCCGGCCTCGCTGACCGTGACCGCGCTCGGCCGCACGGACCGACCGGTATCCGCCGGTGGCGGCAGCATCGGCGACACCGTCCATCTGGCTACCGATCTCGGCGGCGGGTGGCGCCCCGGCTACCACGGCCGGCAGTGGGATTCCACCTCCGGTCGCTCCCCGCAGGAACTGCGGGCCCTGGCGTCGCTGGTCGCGCGCAGCGCCCCCGGGTCGGCCAAGGACGTCAGCATGGCCGGTTTGGCCGGCACCACCGGCATGCTCGCCGAGGCAGCCGGTTGCGGCGCGGTGCTCGACGTGGCGCGAGTACCCACACCTGCCGGCGTGTCCGCGGCCGACTGGTTCAGCTGCTTCCCCGGCTTCAGCATGGTGATGACCACCGCCCCCGGCGGCACCATCGCCGACGCCGCCCCGGCGACCACCGCGGCCTGCGGCGAGCTGACCGCCCGGCCGGGAGTGCAACTGCGGTGGCCCGATGGGGAACTCACCGTCGCCATCAGTGGCTCGGTCACCGGTCTGGGCACCGCATGACCGCCATCACCGTCGCCGCCGCAGCGGAGAACTTCGGCCGTGACCTGGAGCAGACGTACGCCGTCATCACCCGGCTGGTGGCGCAGGCTCGAGCCGCGGGCGCCCGGCTGCTGGTGCTGCCCGAGGCCACCCTGGGCGGCTACCTCTCGAGCCTGTCCGGCAGCGACCCGGCGGACGAGTCGGCGGGCGAGTCGGCGACGCCGGACCCGCGGATGAGTGCGCTGCCGCCGGTGCTGTCCCTGGACGGCCCGGAACTGGCCCGGGTCGCGGCCATCGCCGGCGAGCTGGTGCTGTGCCTGGGGATGTGCGAGGACGGGTCGACCGCCACCAACAGCGCAGACAGCGCAGTCGGCGGACTAGGCGGAGCGCAGCCGGGCCGCCGGTTCAACACCGCGGTCGCGCTGACCGGCGACGGGGTCCTCGGCGTCCACCGCAAGGTGCACCAACCGCTGGGCGAGAACCTGTCCTACGCGGCGGGTGAGTCGTTCGACGCCTTCGACACTCCGGTCGGCCGGATGGGCATGCTGATCTGCTATGACAAGGCGTTCCCCGAAGCGGCCCGCGCGCTGGCCCTGGACGGCGCCGAGATCATCGCCTGCCTGTCCGCCTGGCCCGGCGCCAGGACGGCACCGTCGGCCGACCTCGCGCAGGACCGGTGGAAGCGCCGGTTCGACCTGTTCGACCGCGCCCGGGCGCTGGAGAACCAGGTGGTCTGGGTGTCGTCGAACCAGTCCGGAACCTTCGGTTCGCTGCGTTTCGTGGCCAGCGCCAAGGTGGTCGATCCCGGCGGCGAGGTGCTCGCCGACACCGGAGTCGCGCCCGGTCTGGCCGTGGCCGAGGTCGACGTGGACGAGCTGCTGGCTACCGCCCGCCGGTCGATGTTCCACCTGCGCGACCGGCGTCCGGAGACCTACTCAGCAGCGGGAGTCCACCGATGACCCAGGCCACCGACCGCAGCAACCTGCCCGAGCACCACAGCGTCGTCGTCATCGGCGGCGGTCAGGCGGGCCTGTCCATCAGCTGGCACCTGCGCGCCGGCGGCGTCGAGCACGTCGTGCTGGAGCGGTCGGCGATCGCCGGCCAGTGGCGGTCGGGCCGCTGGGACAACTTCACCCTGGTGACGCCGAACTGGCAGTGCCAGCTACCCGGGTACGCCTATCCGGGAGAGGACCCGGACGGCTTCATGACCCGGGACGCGGTGCACGACTTCGTCCGGTCCTACGCCGACACTTTCGACGCGCCGGTCCGAGTGGGACAGGAGGTGATCGGCCTGACCCATCGCCTCGACGGTTCTCGCGACCAGAGCAGCGACGGCAGCGACAACGACACCGACAACGGCTTCGCGCTCACCGTCCGCCAATCCGACGGCACCGACGTCCGGATGACCGCGGACCAGGTCGTCATTGCCACCGGCGGCTACCACCACCCGGTCATCCCCGCATCCGCCGGCCGACTACCGGACCGGGTCGAGCAGCTCCACTCCTCGCAGTACCGCAACCCCGCGCAACTGCCCGAAGGCGGCGTGCTGGTGGTCGGTACCGGCCAGTCCGGCGCGCAGATCGCCGAGGACCTTCACCTGGCCGGTCGTTCGGTGACCCTGGCCGTCGGCAGTGCGCCGCGGGTGGCCCGCTTCTACCGCGGACGTGACTGCGTCGCCTGGTTGCAGGACATGGGGCACTACGACCGGCCGGTGGCCGAGCACCCCGAAGGACTGGCCACCCGGGACAAGACCAACCACTACGTCACCGGTCGGGACGGCGGCCGGGACATCGACCTGCGGGCGTTCGCGCTGCAGGGCATGCAGTTGTACGGCCGGCTGCGCGACATCCGTGGCGAAGGCGTGACTTTCGCTCCCACGCTGGAGCAGTCGCTGGACGGAGCCGACCGTGTCGCCGACGGCATCAAGGACGCCATCGACGAGTACATCAAGAGCTCCGGCATCGTCGCGCCGACCGAACCCCGATACGTGCCGGTGTGGCGCCCCGAGCAGGAGCGGACCGAGCTGGACCTGGCCTCGGCCGGCATCAACTCCGTCGTCTGGAGCATCGGCTACCGCGCCGACTACCGCTGGGTGCAGGTCGGCGTCTTCGACGGTCTCGGTCACCCGCGCCACGTGCGAGGCGTCACCGGCGTCGACGGGTTGTACTTCCTCGGCCTGCCCTGGTTGCACACCTGGGGGTCCGGCCGGTTCGCCGGGGTCGCCCGGGACGCCGGCTACCTGGCAGAGCGGCTGCAGGCCTCCGTCGCCGGCCGGGCGAACCGGACCGACCAGCCGGGCGTCGCCGCAGCTGGGCGGGAGTCCCAGGCTCGGGAGCACGCCCTACTGTGAGCCGATGACCGGACGTGCATGGTAGTGAGCGCGATGGTGCACCGACTCGGCGCCGTCGCCGGCCACTTCGGTCGAGACGTCGAGCGGTCACTGGTGAAGATCGCCGGGATCATCGAGGACGCCCGCCGCAGCGGTGTCAGCCTGCTGGTGCTGCCGGATGCCGCGCTCGGCGGCTACCTCGGCGACCTCCGTCATCCCGATCCCCACTCGCTGCCGCCGGCGCTGACCGCCGACTCACCCGAGATCGCTCGGATCGGGGCGCTGGCCCGGGAGATGGTGGTGTGCGTCGGCTTCACCGAACTGGCCGACGGCCTCCGGTTCAACGCGGCGCTGTGCATCTCCGGGGACGGCGTCCTGGGCGGCCACCGCAAGGTGCACCAGCCTGCGGGCGAGTCGCTGGCCTATGCCCCGGGTGACACCTTCGCTGCCTTCGACACTCCCGTCGGCCGGCTCGGCATGATGATCGACTACGACAAGACCTTCCCCGAGGCGGCCCGGGCGCTGGCACTCGACGGAGCGCAGATCCTCGCCTGCCTGTCCGCCTGGCCGGCGAGCGTGACGGACCGGGCCGCGCGCCTGCCGCAGGACCGGCAGTCGCGGCTGTTCGACCTGTACGACTGCGCCCGGGCCGCCGAGAACCAGGTGGTGCTGGTGTCGTCCAACCAGACCGGCATCATGGGTGACCTGCGCTTCCTCGGGCAGGCGAAGATCGTCGGCCCCGGCGGCGACATCCTGGCCCGGACCTCGGCCAAGGGCGGCCTGGCGGTG
>CAXSEW010000239.1:0-6601 GCA_964236185.1 uncultured Nakamurella sp.
GACGACTTCGACGAAGCGTGGAGCCGTCGCGGCTTCGACAGCAGCGAGCAGGAAGCATGGTGCATGAACGGCATCCGACCGCGGGACGCCGCGCTCGCCGACCAATGCCGGTCCACCGGCATCGCTCCGGCCGACCTGCCGCGGAAGCTGTCCGGCCGCACCGTGCTGCAGCGTCTTCGTGATGGCGAGTCGACCACATCGGTGTGGGCACGCATCCAGGAGGCCGAGCAGCAGCCACGCCGAGCCGGTACCAAGCTCACCGGTCGGTTCCAGCTGAGCTGACGGCGCCTGCGCCGGCTAGGTGCACGCCCGAACGAGCGGTTAGACTGGCCTACGGACCCCCGCGGCGTCCATCTCATCAACCCCCCCAGGGCCGGAAGGCAGCAAGGGTCCGTGAGCTCTGATGGGTGCGGGGGTCCCCTTCCGTTCGGCCCCCGCTCTGGTCGGCTTCGATGCGGTCGGCTTTCATCCGGTCGGGTCTGGTTCGACCGGCGGTGACCTGCGGCGGATCGCGCGCGTAGAGCGTTGTCGGTGGCGGCACGTACTCTCTCACCCGTGGCGCTGGCTCTGTATCGCAAGTATCGCCCGGCAACCTTCGCCGAGGTGGTGGGGCAGGAGCACGTCACCGACCCGCTGCGGACGGCGCTCGCTGCCGGTCGGATCAATCACGCCTACCTGTTCTCCGGGCCCCGCGGGTGCGGCAAGACCTCGTCCGCGCGCATCCTCGCCCGGTCGCTGAACTGCCTGCAGGGGCCGACGCCCGACCCCTGCGGCGTCTGCCCGTCCTGCATCGCGCTCGCGCCGGAGGGTCCAGGATCGCTGGACGTCGTCGAGCTGGATGCCGCCAGCCACGGCGGGGTGGACGACACTCGCGAGTTGCGGGATCGGGCCTTCTACATGCCGGCCGAGTCGCGCTACCGGGTGTTCATCATCGACGAGGCCCACATGGTCAGCACGCAGGGCTTCAACGCCCTGCTCAAGATCGTCGAGGAACCACCCGAGCACCTGGTCTTCATCTTCGCGACCACCGAGCCGGACAAGGTGCTGACCACCATCCGGTCGCGCACGCACCACTACCCGTTCCGGCTGATCGCGCCGGCCATCTTGCGTGGACTGCTGGAACGGCTCTGCGCCGACGAGGGGGTGACCGTCGAGCCGGCGGTCTTCCCGCTGGTCATCCAGGCCGGCGGCGGTTCGGCGCGCGATTCGCTGTCGGTGCTCGATCAGCTGTTGGCCGGTGCCGGCGAGGAGGGTGTGACCTATCGCTCTGCCGTTGCGCTGCTGGGTGTCACCGACGCCGCGCTGCTGGACGAGATGGCCGATGCGCTGGCCGCGAATGACGGCCGGTCGGTGTTCGGCGTGGTGGACAAGGTGGTCGAGGCCGGGCACGATCCGCGCCGGTTCGGCGCAGACCTGTTGCAGCGCATGCGTGATCTGGTCATCCTCGGGGCCGTTCCGGACGCGGCGGGCAAGGGGCTGATCGACGCTCCGGACCATCAGCTGGCCTTGATGGCCGGCCAGGCCGGGAAGTTGGGCGCCGCGACCGCATCCCGGTTCGCCGAGCTGCTGCACACGGGTCTGGTGGAGATGCGCGGTACCACCTCGCCCCGGCTGGTGCTCGAATTGATGTGCGCCCGCATGCTGCTCCCTGCGGCGTCGCTGGCCGACGGCGCGCTACTGCAGCGCCTGGAGCGGATGGAACGCCGTATGTCCATTGCCGGGGCCGAACCCGGTCCGGGCACCGGGGCGCTGCTCTCGCCGCCGCCGCCGCCTGCCGTGCACCCACCGGCACCGGTGGCGCCGCCGGCCGGGGGCCGGTCGACTCCCGCTGCTCCTGCTCTCACGTCGGCGCAGCCGCCGGCTCCCACGTCGGCGCAGCCGCCGGCTCCCACGTCGGCGCAGCCGCCCGCTGCCGCGTCGGCTTCCGGTCCGACCGCCCAGTTCCGCCGCTCCTCGCAGCGAGAGGCTGCGCTTCCAGCGCCCACCGGGCCTGCCGAGCGCACCGGGCCTGCCGAGCGCACCGGGCCTGCCGAGCGCGCCGAGCCCGCAGGCCGGCCGGCTGCGGCTCCTCCGGCCGCTCCCGACCTGGGAGTTCCACGCCCACCGCGGTTGTCCTCGACGCGGCCGCCGGCATCACCGCAGGCGTCACCAGCGCCGCCCGCGTCGGCAGCCGCTGCACCGGCAACCGCTGCGTCCGCAACCGCTGCGCCGGCAACCGCTGCACCGATGGCCGCGGAGCCTCCCCGGCCGGCTGCGGATCGACCCGAACGGTCGGCACCGACCGTCCCGGCGCAGCCGGGTCCGGCAGCCGCTCCGGCGGTGTCGGGTCGGTCCGACGAACGTGCCCAGTCGAGCGAGATGTCGCTCGGCGCGGTGGAGGTGACCGACGTCCGGCGGGTGTGGACCGAAATTCTGGCTGCCGTGCAACGCATTCGGCGTACCACGCAGATCCTGCTGGCGTCCGCCACCGTCGCCTCGGTCGGCGGCGGCGCCCTGCACCTCACGATGCCGGCGGCGGGTATGGCCCGGCGCGTGGTGGAACCGGCGAACGCAGACGTGCTGCGGGCGGCGCTGAAGGAGGTGCTGGGCGTCGACTGGACGATCCGGTGCGACGCGGCCGACGGCAGCGCGGCTCGCGGCGCGCCGCCGGCAGCGCCGCGGGGACCGCAGCCGCGCGGGCCGCTGTCGGATCTGGTGCCTCCGCCGGACGAGGACGACATCCCCGACGACTACGGCGACGACGATCCCGCTGTCCCCCGGGTGGTGCGTGATCCCGAAGAAATGGCGATCGAACTGCTCACCTCGCAGCTGGGGGCGCAGCGGCTCGAGGGCTGACCTGCGGCGGGCGCCGCTGATGTCCGCTACCGGATGTCTGTCACCGGGACGGCGGTACCCCGACCCGGTCCAGCTGGTCGGTCAGGCCGAGCAGCTCCCAGCGGATCAGCGCGATCGGCAGGTTGCCGTTGAGCCAGAGGAAATCGTGGACGTCCTGCAGGGACACCGGCCCGGTGGGCGTGCGCCAGTCGAGCCGCACCGCGTCGGCGATCAACTCCAGGATCTGCGTCTTTCCGATCTGATAGGAGATCGCCTGTCCGGGCCCTTCGGCGAAGTCGGCCGCCTCCTGCGCCGCCGTCTGCGGATCGAGGCCGACCTCGGTCTGCAGGTAGGCGGCAGCATCAGCGATCGACAGCTGCCCGGTGGCCAGCCCCACATCGACGGTGACGCGCATCGCCCGCAGCCGCATGAAGTTGTAGATGATGGGCCGGGTGTGCGGCGCCTCGGCGAAGAGCCCGGCGGCCAGCAGCAGTTCCTCGTTGTAGAACGCGATGCCCTCGTTGGGCCCGGAATCGTAGAAGTGCCGGCGCAACAGCCGCGGATGCCGCCAGGACAACGCCAGCTGCTGGTAGTGCGCACCCTCGTGGACGATGCCGGCGCGAGGGTCGAGCGCATTGGCCGCGTTGAAGTACGGCAGCTCGGGCGACGGCGGCGGCACGTAGCTGACACCGTTCTCGTGCAGGCGATGCGGCGACGTCAGGTCGTCGTCCACGCCGAGGAATTGCAGCGGCTCCAGGTAGGCCGGCTGGGGCGCGGTCCAGTAGTGGCCGAGGGTGTCCGGCTGGCTGAGCAGGCCCTGCTCGACGTAGAACTGTCGAACCTCGTTCTCCAGCTTCCTCTCCCGCTCGACCTGCTCGACCGCATCGGCCGGCAGCGGCGGACGAGGGGTCCCGGCGACGCTGACCGAGCGGAGCTCCAGTTGCTCCAGGGTCATCGCCCGGTCCAGTTCCAGCTTGCCGATCAGGCGGAGTTCGTCGATACCGTAGGGCAGCACGGCTACTTCGCGCAGGAACCACTGGTAGTGCTCCACGCCGACGGGCGTCCAGGCAGCCATGCCCGACCGCGCCGCGACCAGCGCCGCCCGGAACGCGACCAGTGCGGTTGCCGCCGTGGCGCAGGCGGTCTCGATGTCGGCGGCCAGCTCGGGCGCGACCGTCGACAGTGCGGCGGCGAGCCGATCGCAGCGGTCCTGGACGTCGGTCAGTTCACCGATCGCCAGGTCGGCGAATTCCCCGACGGCCGTGCCGTCGAGGTTGGCGATGCCGTGCCGGAGTATCTCCGGCGCCGCGGTGAGCAGCCGGATCACCTCGCTGATCCGGTCGGCATCGACACGGGGCGGCAGCAGCGCATCGAAGACGGTGCCCAGCGCCTGATCGATGTAGAACCGCGGCTGACGTTGCCACCGCGCCAGCACGTCGAGCTCCCAGTGCACCCGCCCGAGCAACGAGCGGAGCAGTCGGTGGTCGATCCGGTCGGCGGTGTCGGGTCCGGGATCCAGTGCTGACAACTCCGCCTCGAACGCGTCCCGCCCCGCCCGGACCCGCTCGAAGGTATCGGCGCGGTGGTCGGGTAGCCAGCCTGAAACCCGGTCCAGGCGCGGGATGTCGTCCCGGCTCCTGGGTTGGTGCTCGGCGCGCCACGCCCAGATACGAGCGCCGAGTTCGGCCAGTCGTTCGGCCGGCCCGGTGGGGTTCTGCATGTCCGGCATGTCCTGACTCCCTGCCTGCGGTGCTCTATCCTCGCCCGTACCGTAGCCGTTGCCCGCACACCGATCCTCGACGGCGTGACGCCGCAGTCCTCTCCGGGTGTATCCGGCCCGCTCACCGCTGTACCGCTGCAAACGATTCCAGGGGGTCGGATGGCGCAGGACCTTCGCGAAGTGGCGCGGCTGAGCGGCGTTTCGGTGAGCACCGCCTCCCGGGCACTGTCGGGCTCTCCGTTGGTCAGCGCGACCACCCGGGAGATGGTCGAGAACGTCGCCGACAGCATCGCCTACCGCCCCAACGCGAGTGCGCGGGCGCTGCGTACCGGCGGGTCACGCCTGGTCGGGCTGGTCATCACCAATCTGGTCAACACCAGCTTCCGGGTCATCGCCGAGTCGTTGCAGCAGCAGCTGTCCGGAGCTGGTCACCATCTGGTGCTCTGCATCACCGGCGGTGATGCTGAGCAGGAGCGGGCAGCACTGCGGACGCTGATGGAGCTCGACGCCTCCGGTGTGGTGGCGGTCGGGTCGAACAGCGAGGCCTTCGCCCAGGTGCGTGCCCGCGGCATACCGGTGATCCATCTGGGCCGGCGACCGAGTGCACCGGTGGGGGACTGCGTACTCGGCGACGAGCGCGGAGGCGCGCGAACGGCGGTGGAACTCTTGCTGGCACAGGGACATCGGCGGATTGCCATCGTCTGCGGGCCGGTCTCGGTGACCTCCGGGAGGGAGCGCCTGCAGGGTTACCGCCAGGCGCTGGTGGCAGCCGGGCGCGCGGTACCCGACGAGCTCGTCATCTCCGGACCGTTCGCGGCTGCCACCGGTCGGGATGCCGTCGACGAACTGCTGGCGCTGCCCCGCTCGCGGCGGCCGACGGGATTGCTGGTGGCCAACCACGAGTCGGCCTACGGTGTACTGCCGCGGTTGCGGGAGCTGTCGGTGTCCGTCCCGCTCGACCTGAGCGTCATCTGCTACGAGGACGCCCCCATCATGGCGGGTTGGTGGCCGGCGGTGACCGTGGTGGACAACCGGCCGGACCAGATGGCACAGCTGATCAGCACCCTGCTGCTCGGTCGTATCGGCGGCGGGCCGCGGGCCGGGCGCCCCGCTGTGCACCGCGTGCCGACCCGACTGGTCGAGCGTGACTCCGTCGGCCGGCGGCCGGGCCGGTGACCCGAGCACATCATTTGTTATCGCCGCCGTAACACGCGCCGTTGACACGGCTATGCGGTGATGCAACGGTGACTGCAATCGTTTGCAGTCAGCGGCGGTAGAGAGAGGGAACATGCGCGTACGCACCTGGACCACCTGCGCTGTGGCGGCGTCCCTGATGGTCGGCGTTGCCGCCTGCGGTAGCAGCAGCACGACCAGCAGCACCCCGACGACCGGCAGCTCCACGGCCGCCGGCAGTTCTAGCGCCGGTAGCGCCCCGGCGACCGGTAGCTCCACCGCCGCCGGCTCCGGTGCCTCGGCCGCGAAGGGAACCAGCAGCGGCACCCTCGTCGTGGACACCGCCTTCCAGCTCAAGACCGCCGATCCGGGTCGCATGTTCGAGCCCACCGGGCTGCTGATCGACCACGCGATGTACGCGACGCTGCTCACCTTCACCGGCGACGACGTCAAGAAGCCGGTCCCCGACCTGGCCGAGTCCTACACCGCATCCAAGGACGGCAAGGTCTACACCTTCAAGCTGCGGAAGAATGCCGTGTTCTCCGACGGGTCACCGGTCACCTCCGCCGATGTGGTGTTCTCGCTGAACCGGGTGAAGAACGTCAAGGGCAATCCGTCGTTCCTGATGGACGGGATCACCGTGACCGCGCCGGACGCCGGCACGGTGGTGCTGACCAGCGCCACCCCGAACCCGGCCATTCCGTTCATCGTGCCGAACTCGGCGCTGGGCATTCTCAATTCCAAGGCGGTGAAGGCGGTCGGCGGCAGTGATGCCGCCGGCGCCGACAAGACCGACACCGCCGAGGCTGCGCTGAACCTCAAGTCCGAGGGCGCCGGACCGTACATCCTGGACAGCTACAGCACCACCACCCAGGTGAAGATGACGGCGAACCC
>CAXSEW010000240.1:0-6598 GCA_964236185.1 uncultured Nakamurella sp.
CGCCCATGATCGCGCCGGACAAGAAATTCCACGGGATCAGCGCCGACGCCAGGAAGACGGTGAACAGATCGATGCCGGAGTGGGTGCCCTTGGGGATGTTCTGCTTCAGCAGGAAACCGAAGACCAGGGTGTAGATGGTGATGATGGCCAGCGGGTTGATGAACGACCACAGCCGGCCCAGGACGGTGCGCTTGAACTGCGACCGGATCTCCCGAAGGGTCAGGTTGATCAGCAGCTCGCGGGACCCGCGGCGCTCGGTCCGCCGACGCTCAGCTGTGCTCGGCAGGACCACCACACGCTTGGGCGGAGCGGACCCGAGTAGTCCGGTCAACTCTCGAGCCATCAGCGGAGTTCTCCATCAGGTGGGGGTCAGGATCGCTGTCATGGTAGCCCGCAGCGGTCTGGCGTCGTCCGAACCGACGTCGCGCCGTTCGAACCCGAACCGAGTCGACCGCTACTATCTGCCCTGCGAGAGCAGCGGCGGCCCAGGGCTGCGCATGATCCGACAAGGCCCGGTTGTGACCTGCACGGCGGCCCGGGCAGGAACCGGCGAAAGGTGAGGCGAGAGTGGCGGTCGAGTCCTCGAGCGGGATCGAAGATCCGTTCCAGACGCTCAGGCGGGTAGCGCCGGCGGCCGCGCTGGTGGTTCGCGACTACATCAAGGGCCTAGAGGCGGAAGCCGGCTCGGCGCGCAGCCTGGCCGATCGCGCAGACGCCGACCGCCGGCAGACCGTCGAGCGCCTGCAGATCGAGAACCTGGAGTTGCGGGCCGAGCTCCGTGAGCTCCGGGAGCAGCGGGACCAGGGCCAATGGGGTCGCCGGGCGGCGCGCCGATCGACCGACGCCGCGGGCCGAGGACAGTGACGGCCGCGCCTGCCGAGCTGGAACCGGCCGGCGAGCAGGACGATCCGGCCGCCGACGAGCAGCTGACCACCTACCTGAGCCTGCTGACGCTCGTCGACTCCGCAGCGTCGCTGCAGGGCATCGACGGGACGTTCGGCTCGCTGCTCGCGCAGACCGATCCGGGTTGGCAGTGGTGCGTGGCGGTGACCGCCGACCTGGCGTCCGGCGCTGCGGAGATCGTCCGCCGCTGGTCGGCGGTGGATCCCCGCATCGTGGTGCTGACCGAGCCCGGCCGTCCGGCCGCGGCGGCGGTTGCCTCTGCCCTGCGGGTGGCGATCGGCGACAACGTCGGGTTTCTGCTCCCCGGTGACCAGCTGGACAGCAACACGGTGAAGGTGTTGCGCCGCGAGGTGCCGCCAGGGCGGTGGGCCTACACCGACGAGGCCAAGGTGAACGACTACGGCGGGGTGATCCAGACCTGGTTCAAGTCGGACTACTCGCCGGAGATGCTGCTGTCGCAGCCGTATGCGGTGCGGCTGGCGGTGCTACCGCGGGCGGTGGTCGACCCGGACTGGCTGACCGACGACTCCGGCACGGCCTGGGCCTACGACGTGGTGCTGCGCGTCGCCCAGCTCTGCGGAACTGCGGAGCACGTGGTGGGCCCGTACTACCTGCACGGCCCGGCCACGCCGGACCAGGCGCCGCCGTTCCTGGACGAGACTGCGCCGGACCGCTGCCGGGTGGTCGCCAGGGCGCTGGAACGTAGCGGCCGGCAGGTGCTGGTCTCACCCGTCCAGGTGGCCGGCCGGGACCTCGGCCAGCAGGTGATCCGGACGCCGGTCCACACGCCCCGGGTGAGCATCGTCATCCCCACCCGTGGCTCGTCGTCGTTGATCTTCGGGTTCGACCGATGCCATGTCGTCGACCTGGTGACCGAGCTGTGGGCCGACGACCGCTACCCCGACCTGGAGGTCGTGGTGGTGCACGACACCTCGACGCCGCCCTGGGTGATCGAGGAGATCGAACGGATCACCGACGGGCAGTGGGTGAGCGTCGAGTTCCACGGGGTGTTCAACTTCTCCCGCAAGTGCAACGCCGGAGCCCTCGCCGCTACCGGCGAGCTGGTGTGCTTCCTCAACGACGACATCGAGGTCGTCAGCCGGGACTGGCTGAGCCAGCTGGTGGCGCTGCTGGAGGAGCCGGACGTCGGGGCCGCCGGCCTGCGACTCGACTTCGCCGACGGCACCCTGCAGCACGCCGGCCACCTGTACGACGGCGGCAACGCCGGGCACCTGATGTTCGGCGAGGCGGCGGAATCGCTGAGCTGGGCCGGGGCCGCCCACCTCGCGGGGGAGCGGTCGGGCGTCACCGCCGCCTGCCTGCTGATGCGGATGGCCGACTTCGACGAGATCGGCGGGTTCTCGGAGCAGTTCCCGCTCAACTACAACGACGTCGATCTGTGCCTGAAGATCCGGGCGCTGGGGCGCCGCATCCTCTACACGCCGCACGCCCGGATGTACCACTTCGAGTCCCAGACGCGGGTGCCCGTGGTCACCAACCAGGAGCTGATCCGGATCCGTCGGCGGTGGTTGCCGTGGCTGGAGACCGACCCGTTCCTCAACCCGCTGGTCCGCGCCAAGCCGCTGGGCTGGACCGGATGAGCACCAGCTTCAGCAGATCAGTTCCGCAGTACTTTTCGCCGGCCCGCCCGGCGTCGACCCGGAAGAGGCGCAACGTATGACCGACGGACACCATGCAGTGGAGACCATCGGCGATGTGGCGACCGACGCCGGTGACTACTCGGCCGTGTACTACCACTCGTACAACGGCCCGCCCTACACCTACGACGAGCCGCACTGGATCAACTTCTTCGGCGCCATCGCCGAATCGCTGGTGGCCCTGTTCGGCCCCTCGACCTCCTACGACGCCGGCTGTGCCAAGGGTTTCCTGGTCCGCGAGCTGGCTGCCCGGGGCGTCGACGCGCGCGGTGGAGACATCTCGGAGAGCGCCGTCTCGGAGGCGCCGCCGGGCCTCGCGGAGCGGTTGGAGGTCCGCGACCTCACTCAGCCGTTCGACGGCCGCTACGACCTGATCTCCTGCATCGAGGTGCTGGAGCACATGTCGGCGCACGACGCCCGGCAGGCCATCGCGAACATCTGCGCGGCCACCGACCTGGTGCTGCTGTCCAGCACGCCGGAAGGCTTCGCCGAGCCGACCCACGTCAACGTGCGGCCGCCGGCCGGCTGGGCCCAGGACTTCGCCGTGCACGGCTTCTTCCGGCGGACCGACGTGGACGCCTCGTTCCTGTCGCCGTGGGCGGTGGTGCTGCAGCGCACCGAGGTGACGACGGCCGAGCTGGCCACCCGGTACGAGAGCTACGTGGCCGCGCTGAGCCGCGAGGTGCTGGAGAAGCGCCGCGCTCTGCTGGACGCACAGCGCCTGGTCGACGAGCAGAGCGCGCCGGCGCTGCAGGAGAGCGCCGCGCTGCGGGCGGAGGCCGACGGGCTGCGCGCGGAGATCGCCCGGTTGCAGGCCGAGGACATCGCCAGGCTGCACGCCGAGATCGCCCGGCTGCACAGCGAGGACATCGCTGCGCTGCACGCCGAGATCGACCGACTGCGCTCGGCCGACGTGCTCGCCGACTCCGCGGCGAAGCTCGCCATCCTGGACGAGGTCATCGGTCTGCGCGCCGAACTCGCCGAGGCCAAGGTCGAGCAGGAGACCTACGCCGAGCCGCTCCGCCAGGAGCTCGCCGATGCCCGGGCGAGCATCGAGACGCTCACCGGGCAGCTGGCCACCGCCCGGGCCGAGATCGGCAGCCGGCCGGCGGGCGGCGCGTTCGGTGCGTCCCGCACGGTGACCGAGGCCGTCGCCGCCAAGGAGGCGGAGATGAAGGGCTCCCGCACCTGGCGGATCGGCCGGATGGTGCTGGGGCCGGCCGTCGCCGTGAAGCGGGCGGTGCGCCGGTGACCTCGGCGGTGCCGGATCCGATATCTCCGCTGTTCAGCGTGTTGGTGCCGGTGTACCGGACGCCGCTGCGCTACCTGCGGCTGATGGTGGATTCCGTGCTGCAGCAAACTTGTCGCGACTTGCAGCTGCTGCTGGTGGACGACGGATCGGGCGACGCCGGGCTCACCGCAGAGCTGACCGCGCTGGCTGCCCGCGATGCCCGGATCGAGCTGGTTCCGCAGCCGGTCAACGCCGGCATCGCGCGCGCCTCCGCGGCCGGGCTGGCCGCCGCGACGGGGACGTTCGTGGCGTTGGTCGACCACGACGACGAACTGCTGCCCGACGCGCTGGAGCTGTTCGCCAAGGCGATCGAGGCCGACGACCAGCTCGACTACCTCTATTCCGACGAGGCGATCATCGACCCGGAGGGCGGGCTCCTCGGCGTCTTCGTCAAGCCCGACTTCTCCCCGGTCCGCCTGCTGGGGCAGATGTACACCGGTCACCTGGCGGTGTTCCGGCGCCGCCTGCTGATGGACATCGGCGGCTTCCGGGACGGCTTCGACGGCAGCCAGGACTACGACCTGGTGCTGCGCGCCTCCGAGCAGGCCAGATCCATCGCGCACATCCCGAAAGCGCTCTACCGCTGGCGGACGCTGCCGACGTCGGTGAGTCATTCCGACAACAACCAGCACGTGTTCGACGCCGCGCAGCGCGCCCTGACCGAACATCTGCACCGGACCGCGACGCCGGCTCAGGTGGTGCAGACCGACGGCACCGGCCGCTACCGCATCGACCGGCCGCTGCCGCAGGACCTCCGCGTCGACGTCGTGCTGTCCACCACCGGCGGCCGCGCCTTCGCCCGCGGCGCAGACCGGCCGGCGCTGGCCGCCGCGCTGGACGCCCTCGCGCCGGCCAGCCCGCAGCTCGGTGACCTGGGCCTGGTGCTGGTCGGGACCCCGGCTGCGATTCCGGCGGATCGGCCGTCGTCCTGGCCCGGCCGCTGGTTGACGGTGATGCATCCGCACCCGGCCGGCCCGGCGGCGATCAACCGTGCGGTCGCGGCCAGCTCGGCCGACTACGTGGTGCTGGTGCTGGAAGGTCTGGCGGATCTCGGCGCCGACGATCTGCCCCGGCTGGTGGCGCTGGCCGCCGATCGCCGGATCGGTGCCGTCGGCCCGCAGGTGGTGGACGGCGGCGGCCGGCTGTCCTCCGCCGGGGTGACGTTTGCCGGCATGGCGCCGGCACCCATCGGCCGTGGGTGCGACCTGGACGATCCCGGCCCGTTCGGTGCCCTTCAGGTCGATCG
The DNA here is from genome assembly GCA_964236185.1 of uncultured Nakamurella sp. Taxonomy (GTDB): domain Bacteria; phylum Actinomycetota; class Actinomycetes; order Mycobacteriales; family Nakamurellaceae; genus Nakamurella. The sequence goes on from CAXSEW010000240.1 coordinate 5,099, forward strand.
CGATGTGCTGGCGCTGGCGCCGGGGATGCTGGTGATCAGCCGGGCGCTCTACCTCCAGGTGGGTGGGCTGTCCGTGCGGATGACACTGTCCGCGGCCTGGTTGGACCTGTGCTTCAAGACCGCCGCCACCGGGCGCGGGACCGTGGTCTGTGCCGATGCCCGCGCCGTCTTCGACCGACCTGCCGCGCTGCCGGAGCCCGCGCACGCCGCCGAGCTCGGTGATCGCTGGCGGCGGGCCGTCGCCCGCGACCCGTACTGGGTCTGACCGCACCTGCCTCACCTGCCTGACTCGACCGGCTCGGTCGGGTGGCTCAGTCGGGCAGCAGCCAGCGGTCGACGAACGACCGGGGGAGGCGGGCGAGGCGGTCGGTGCGCCGCCCGGCGCGCACCGCGCCCGGCAGCATCCGCGCCGCCTGGGCCAGCGCAGCGGTCGAGGCGTTCAGCTGCCGGCGGGCGGCTGGCCTGGCGTCGCCGGATGCACTGCGCAGCAACGATTTTGCCCAGTTCCCGACCGCTCGCCGCAGCGCGGTGACCACCATTCGCGGCGGACCGTTCCGGGCGGTCACCAGCAACCGGTTGCGGACGTTGCAGACCAGGAACAACCGCGAGGAGATACCGCTGGACGCCGCGTGCTGGTGGTGCACGACGGCGTCGTGCGCATACCGGACCTGCCATCCCGCCCGGCGCAGCCGCCAGGACAGGTCGACGTCCTCGTAGTACATGAACAGCGACTCGTCGAAGGTGCCGACCTGCTCCAGCGCCGAGCGCCGCAGGGCCGCCGCACCGCCGCAGAAGCCGAACACCTCCGCGCTCGGCACCGTCGAGTCGGCGGGGTCCAGCCAGGAGCGGTCCCGCGCATTGCCCGAGCGGGAGAGCTGGCTGCCGGTGCTGTTCACCAACTCGACCCCACCGCTGTCGGTCGTCCGCCGCCAGCGGGCGCCGGCGGCCGACACATAGACGTCGGGGTCGTCCGACGCCGGCTCGAACCGGCCGGTCAGCAGGATGCGGCCGGTCACCGCCGCCACCCGGTCCGTCCCGCCGGCGTCCGCCAGCAACGGCGCCAGTAGCGCAGCCAGGAAGCCGCTCTCGGCTCGGGCGTCGTTGTTCAGCAGCACGACGTAGTCACCGGCGGTGTGGGCGATGGCCAGGTTGACCCCGCCGCCGAAGCCCAGGTTGGTGGGCGACCGCAACACCTGGAACTCCGGGAAGCTCGACTCGACGAGCTGCGCCGAACCGTCGGTCGATGCGTTGTCGACGACCACCACCTCGAGCTCGACGCCCGGCGCATGCTGCCCGCGCAGCGACTCCAGACACTGCGCCACGAAGGCCCCGCCGTTGAAGTTGACCACGACCACGCTGCACCGGGCGGTGGTTGCTGCTGGCACGCTGGGCAATCCGGGCCCTTCTGGAGTAGGTCCGATACCGGAACGGCCTGTGCCGCCGCCGGCGGTCGGGTGCCGTTAGATTGTAGGAGCCCGGCGGCTCCCCGCCCGGCCGAGC
>CAXSEW010000241.1:0-6593 GCA_964236185.1 uncultured Nakamurella sp.
ACCTGCTGCCACCACTGCGCAATGCCGGTGCGGGTCTGTCGCCGTACCTCGAGGAACCGAGACCTCGCTGCCGGCTCGATCAGCCGCCGCTCCAGGGCCAGCATGAGCCCCAAGCGCCAGAATTCCGGGGAAGCAGTGATGGCCGCCGCTGCCTGGTGCAGCCGCCGGCGGATCGTGGCATCGAGTTCACCGGGGTCCGCGTCGACCTGCTCGGTCCACATCGGGGCGGTCTCCCGCCACCGGCGATAGCTGTACTCCAGAGCTTCGGCGAGTAGCTCGTCCTTGTTCTTGAAATGCCAGTACACCGAGCTCGCGGGCAAACCGGTCACCTCGGTGACCAGCGAAATGCTGGTGCCGTCGTAGCCCCGCTCTGCGGCCAGAGCGAGGGTGGCCTCGAGGATCCGCGCCCGGGACGCGTCCCCCTGCTGGTGTCGACGTTCGGTCTTCCTGGCCATCACACCCTTGCTTTCCGTGCTGCGCGCACCTGTCAGGCACCGGGGCCGCCAGCACATCTTCCACCGTGACCACAGGTCACGGCTCTACAGGGCGCGCTACTTGCCCGGGTTGGGCCGCTCCAACACGCTGGTGGACAGCGCGGCCGTCTCGGCACCGCACAGGTCCCGGCCGAGGTTCTCCAACCAGGTGTCGATGTTGTTGGCCCCGTGCAGGCTGCCCGCTCGGGCGTTGCGGGCGATCAGCTGCAGAGCCTGGCGCTTGACGATCGCCGAGGCGCCGGAGGACTGGAACAGGGTCTCGATAGCACCGGCGCAGGCGTCCCAGATGTAGGCCGCATCGGTGTGGAACTGCAGCGCCTGGGCCTGGGTAGGGTCCACGCCCTCGGCGTCGAAGCGATTCAGCTCGGCGAGGGCGGCTTCGGCAACCCGACCCGCCGCCCTGATCTGGGTGTGGGCGCGGCCGACGGCGTGGTGGGTGATGGGCGCCTGCAGCTGAGACTTGTAGGGAGAGTAGGGGATACTGCGCTTGGCGATGCCTCCGATGAACACCTCCATGGCATGGTCGGCCATGCCCAGCGCGATACCGGTACACGTCATCAGCGAGCGGACGATCCCCCCGCGGCGTGGGCCCAATCCCGCAGATGTCAGTTCGGCGATGCGGGCGGCGAGGATCTGCGGGGTGCTGAAGCGTTCGTCAGGGACGAACAGCTCGCCGTCGGTGGCGACGGTCTGGCTGCCGGTGGCGGCCAGACCCATCGCGTCCCAGTCGTCGAGTTCTCGGAGCTGGTCCTTCGGCACCAGGGCCATGCCCATCCTGGTGTCGTCGGAGTCGTCGAGGAAGACGGCCAGATAGCCGTGGGAGGCGTGGACGCTGCCGGTGGCGAAGGGCCACACCCCCTTGATCATCCAGCCGCCGTCGACTTTCCTTGCGGTGCCCGACATGCGGCGGGCGGTACCGCCCAGGGCGAAGGTGCGGTTGCCCACCCAGGTGGACTCGTAGACCGGGGCGACGGCATCCTCGGGGAATGCGCAGCTCCACAAGTTGCCACCGGCGGTAGCCCAGACGACCCAGGTGGTCGACCCGCATCCCGAGCCCAGCGCCCGGTAGATGTCGTAGAGCTCGCGAGCGGTCAGGTCTGCGCCGCCGTAGCGCTGGGGGGTGGTCAGGCCGTAGAAACCGGCGGCGTCAAGCAGCTCGATGGTCTCCTGAGGCACCCGTCGCTGTTTCTCGGCCTCGGCCTGGTGGTCACGCAGCCACGGCTGGAGCGCGGTGGCCCGGGCCACCAACTCTTCTGCTGTGGGCCGGTTGATGTGGGTCGTCATGTGCGTCGTCATCACTGTCTTCTCCTGCTGTGTCGGGAATGTCGGGTCATGGGGCTGGTTGGCGTGTGCGGGGCTGTGGGGTCACGCGCCACCCGCGGTGACGCCGGGCCAGTGGTCCTCATCGGCCGGGGCGCCGTTGAACCCCGCCGTGGGACGAAGTGCAGGGTCCCTGCCGTCCCGCGAGTCTCCCGAGGCGTCGGGGTGGTCGTCGAACCAGCCGCCGGTGGGGTAGCGGTACATCAGGTCCACGACGAGCCGACGGCGCGCGATCAGCCAGACACCGTCGCGTTCTTCGAACCGGTCCAGGTAACGGGCCCAGAGCTTGACGTGCTGCCCGGCCCACTGGTGCTGGTCCGAGCCGTAGTGGTCGGCGTTGAGGTAGGTCTCGACATGAGCGACGTGCGGGCCGTCGAAATCCACCAGGCTGTTGCCCAGCAGATGCATGGTCTTGACGAAGCGCGGCATCTCTGTTGACAGGAAGTCGAAAAACCCATCTGCGCCGCCGATGTGCAGGCTCTCGGGGAAATCGATCCAGGCGTCCCCGTGGAACGAGCCACGGACCAGGGACATGTCCACCCGGTCCAGTCCGCGGCAGTACCGCAGCAGCACGTCGTTGATCTGGGCGCGGGCGAGCAGCTCCGCCACCGTCATCGGGGTCGTCGTCGGGGTCGTCGCGTTTGTCATGGGGTCTGCCTTCGTCGGTTCGGCGCTGAATTGGGCGGTGGCGTGGGTGGTCGCGGGAGCGCTGGTCACGGGTGTCCGTCGGCCGGGATGACGGGCAGCTGGAGGTAGCTGGGGTGCTCGGGCCCGGTATACAGGGTGTTGTGTGCGCCGTCGTGGTAGCTGGGGTCGTAGCCGTGTCGGTTGCCGTGGCCGGTGCCGGTGAAGGGCTCGACGTCGACCCGGATGCGATGGCCCTGGCGGATCAGCCCGGTGGTGGGCACGATCTCGACCTCGACAGGGACGACCTCACCGTCGGTCAGCGGCGCGTGGTCGGCGCGGTGGTGGGTGTGCTTGGGGCGCCAATCCGTGGCCCGGGCTTCGTCGAGCATGCGGTGGGAGGCCTTGAGCCAGCCCTTCGTCAAGGGGTAGAACAGGTTGCTGGTACCTGGGATGAGGGCCGGCCCGACATAGTCGACTTCGCGGTCGTGCTCGTCGAGAACCCTTACGCCGACGTGAATGTCCATGTCGGTCGTGGTGCTGGCCACCCAGACCACCAGCTTGCTGTAGCCGGCGATCACGCAGTCGGACTCCATCGGCTCGCTGATGAAGGTAGCGCCCCGGCTGGGCGCTGACTTTCCGGGCGGCACTGACCGGGGGGCGCCGAGATCCACTTCAGCGCTGTAGGTCACAGCCTGCTCGCTGGTAGGGACTTCCTGCGTCAGTCGCAGCGCACCGTCGCCGCCAGGCGAACGGGCGGGCGAGGCGTCCAGGTACCACCGGGTGTACTTGGTGCGCGCGAGCGGCCACTCGTGCTCCTCCAGCAGGTAGGAGGCGCCACGTCCGGTGCGGATTTCCAGGCGCACCGGCGGGTTGTCCATGACACCGTTGTCGACGCCCTTGAGCCAGTGGTCGAAGAAGGCGATGAAACCTTCCACAGCGGCCGGAGAGTAGGCCTTGAGGAACCAGTCTTCCCAGAAGTCGAGCTTCTTGTCGGTCGTGGGGGTGTTCAGCCAGGTCTCGCTACTGCCCAGTTGGTGGAAGTGCGCCGGATGGGCGGTGGCTGCGATCGCCCACAACGGGGTTGTGACCTGGCTCAGGTCCGGGCTCATCAGCACCTGGGAGCGCGAGCCGAAGATGGCTTCAGGGTCGTCGCCCTTGAACGGGTTGGCCCGGGCGATAGCCATGAAGTCCAGTGCATCGACATCGCCGACGATCGCCGGTAGGACGCCGCCGCGCCACCAGAACCCGAAGAATTCCTCGTTGAGGATGCCACCGGGGTACATGACCTCCTCGTAGAGGTCGGCGTCGGTGCCGATGGCGATCATGGCCTTGAGGTGTGGGGGCTTCAGGCTCGCGACGGCGTGCTGGTTCATCGCGTAGTAGGACATGCCCCACAGGCCTACGTTCCCGTTGGACCAGGTCTGCGCGCCGGCCCATTCGATGGCGTCGTGGTAGGCCTCGGCCTCGTCAATTCCCCAGATGCCCAACTTGCCAGAACTTTTGCCCGCACCCGGACCGTCGACGCGGACCACTGCGTACCCGCGGGGGATCCAGTCGGTGGTGTTGATGCTCTCGTGGTTTTCGTACTCGTAACCGTCAGGGTTGCCGGCGAAGTACCGCTCTTCCATCGTCTCGTGGAGCTCGGCGTCCGCGGGGTTGCCGATGGAGTGGTGTACGAAGGCGCGGCCGTAGACACCGCAGTTCATGACCACCGGAACTGGCTCGGAGTTGTCGGGGCGAAAGACATCCGCGTAGACGAAAGAGCCGCTGCGCAGTGGGATCTGCACGTCGCGGCAGCGGCGGATGCCCAGGATGTTGCGGCGGACCTCGTTGCGCGCGGCCGCCGGCGTGCGCAGCGTCCGGGGCGCACCGCCGCCGAAGACGCCGGCATTGTTCAGGTCGGCCAGCAGCTGGATGACCACCGGATCGGCGGTGAACGAGTCGACCGGATCCACCGGGGCCAGCGGGAGAGACATGAGGCCGTAACGGAAGTCGATCGGCCGGCCGCCGACGATCTCGTGCACCGCCGGCGTCAGGACCACCCCGTTGTCGGGATCGGCGTCGCGGCCCAGGGTCTGCAGGAACCGGGCGACGTTGGTCAGGCCCGGGTCGGCGATCTTGTGGATGCTGCCGGCTGCCCGCGCCACGATGTCGGCGATGGTGAGCCGCTCCGCTCCACGTGCGGCTCCCACCACGACCGCGCCGACAGAGAAGACCACGACCTCGTTCTCGCAGTACTGGAAGAGCCCGTCGTCGTCGGTGACACCCGAGCAGGTGGGTGTCTCGTACCGCAGCCCGGCGATGGGGCCGGCGAACCTGCCTGTGCGTGTCACAGTTGTCTCCCGTTCAGGTCGTGACCTCGGCGTCACGATCGATCTCCTCCGTATCGATCACTACGGGGAAGGAATTCGCCGTAGTGATCGATACAGAGCGAATACGTTGAAGATACCTCGATGACCGACGGGCGACAAGGGATTGGGAACGCGTGCTACAGACAATTCTGCAGTCGACAGGGAGGTGGGGGCGCCCCGCGGGTTCGGGCGAGACGGCCGGTGAAGCAGGTGTCTTCAGGACAGGCAGCAGCGCGCAACTGGAGCAACGGGTACGTCAGTCCCGTTCGTGACGTGGGGGCGTCACGAACGGGAGCATGCAGACGGGATCCGACGACGCTGTCGGATCCGGGAACAGGAGGCGAGGCCATCGCCTCGCCGTCGGTCGCTGACCACTCAGGAGGCGGCGACGCCGTGGGCGACCTTCAAAGCCTCGAGGAAGGTGATGCGTCCCTCGTCGGCGAAGGTGTGCAGCACGTTCAACTTCATGTCCGGGTTCTGGGTACCGATCGGTTCCGGAACTCGCGGGTTGCCGGACCAGCCTTGGAGTTTGCAGATCCGGTGCTTGATCCGCCAGCCCTGCTCGGTGCGGATGAGTTCATCGTCGTACCAACCGGTTCCGGTCCAGGTGGAGCCGCCCTCGGCGGCATGTCGGATGAGGAGCCAGTTGCCGTAGCTGAAGGCATGGGCGGTGTCGCCGTCGACGGTGACGAGGTGGCCCATCATGGTGTGCTGGTGGCTGTCGAGGGTGTCGTGGAAATCGGCGAAGGCCTGTTTCCACACGGTCAGGTCACGCCAACCGGTGCCGGCCGGCCCGAATTCGGCGATCACGTCCTGGGTGAAGACAAGGTCGAAGAGGTCCCACTGGCGGGCGTCGAGCGCGAAGGCATAGAGGTTGAGCGCTTCGATGATGGCGGCTTTGTCATTCTCGATCATGCTGTTGTCCCTGATGTTTCGAGCTGGAGCTCGGGTCGGTGGCGCTACTAGAGGTGCAGCGCCGATGGTCCAGGCGTTGGTGTCAGCTGACTTTCTTGACCGGGGTCGGGGCGAACCGGTCGAGGGTGGTGATGCCGGCGAAGTTGTGTGGCTGCTGGCCGGCCATGAGCCGCCCGTAGTTCTCCGACAGAGCCTCGAGGTTCAGAGCGCCGTGCAGGGTGATGATGCGGGCGTCTCGCCACGAGCGCTGGATGGGTTCGAAATCCATGATCGCGGTGGAGCCGGAGTTGCGCTGCAACAGCTCGATCGCTTCGGCGCACCACTTCGCGGAATAGGCGGTCTCGGCGAGGACGCGCGCGGAGAACTTCTGCATGTACTCGGGGTCGGCGGGGGCGCCGGTGGCCGCGAGTGCACCGAGTCGGTCGGTTTCGGCGGCGTTGGCCTGGGCCATCAGCGTCGCGGACCGGATCTTGGTGTGCACCTCGGTGAGCATCAGGTGCGTCAAGGGTGCTTCCAGCTGGTTCTTGTAGGTGGTGCCGCGGATCGGGCGGCCGGCCGAGCGGTCGAGGAACCGGTCCAGGGCGCCCTGGGCGATGCCGATCGACATGCCGGCCATCAGGCTGAACGCCCACCCCAGGGTGGGGGCCTTCCACAGCGAACCCTGCAGGCCGCTGTCGAGCTTCTGGCCGGTGACGTCCCGGAAGTCGACTCCGCGGTAGTCGGGAACGAAGAGTTCACCCTTGACGAGTTCGCTGGAAACACTGCCGGTGGCGCGCATTCCGGCGACTTTCCAGTCGTCGAGGAATCGCAGTTCGTCGCGGGGGACCTGGACACCGACGAGGAACGGGCCGTCGCCGTCATCGGCGATGCACCCGAGATTGGTGTA
>CAXSEW010000242.1:0-6580 GCA_964236185.1 uncultured Nakamurella sp.
CGATGCTGTCGAGGATGGACTCGAGGTCGAGGCTCCGTCGGCGCGCCGGGAGCGGCTGCACGCTCTCACACCGGTTCGGTCGCGCCGGATCTGCCGATTGCCGACGCCCCACCTGTCGGAAATGCCTGTTCGTCATCGGCGTCCGCTACCAAGAACCGGCCGGCGGCAGCAGCGAGGGCCAGCACCACCAGGCCGGATACGACGAACACCGCCGGCACACTTCGCGTCTCGCCGATCAACCCACCGAGAGCCGTACCCAGCGGCAGCGCTCCCCAGCTGATGGCCCGGAAGGTGCTCGAGACCCGAGCGACCATCGACGGCGGGGTCCGGCGCTGCCGCCGGGAGGCCGACAGCACGTTCCACACCCCGCCCGCGGCGCCCATCATCAGGAATGACCACCAGGCCACCACGCGGTGCGGAAAGACGCCCATGGCCAGCAGGGTCGCACCGATCACCGCCACCGCGCCGACCATCATGGCGCCGGGTCGGACGCGCACGCCCCAGCGGGAGACGGCAGCGGCGGCAAGTACCAGTCCGACGCTGTAACAAGCGAGCAGCGTGGGATACAGGGCCACCGGCAGGCGCAGCGACGAGGCCGAGTAGACGACCAGGACGCCTTCGGCGGCGGCGATCGCCGCCGACATGATGGCCACCGTGATCACCAGAGTCCGCAGCGCAGGGTCGGAGAAGATGACCCTGAAACCGGCACGTACTGACAACGGCTGCGGCGCTGCGGCATCGACGAGCTCAACGGCATCAGCACCGGAACGATCGGACCGGGCGCCGAGGGAACCGACACCCACCGGTGCCGAACCTGCCGGCCCGACATCTGCCGACCCGGCGGCCGCCGGCTGCACAACCGCCGGACCGGCCCCGTCGACAGTCCGTACTGCAGGGCCCGGCCGGTCCGGGATCGGCTCGGCGTCGCCCGCGTCCACGCCCCCACTGCTGGGCACCTCGCCCGAGCGGTGCCCACGCAGCGCCAGCATCACGGCGGCGGTGACCAGGAATATTCCGGCAGCGATGGCGAACGGGAGCCAGCGGGCGATGACGAACAACCCGCCCGCGGCCAACGGTCCGACCAGATCCAGTCCGATGTTCTCGGAACCGACGAAGCGGGCGTTGGCGGTTTCCAGTCGGTCCCGCGGGACGATCCGGACCAGCAGGGACTGCCCGGCGCTGTCCGCGAAAGTCTCGCCGGCGGTCAGCAGGAAGCCCACTGCGCACAGCAGCGCGATTCCGGCTCGATCGCTCAGCACGGCCACCACCAGCAGGGCCGCGGCCGCCGCTCGGCCGGCATTGGCCCAGGCGATCACCGCGGCCGGGTCGAGCCGGTCGACGAGGGCGCCGGCGGGCAGGGCGATCAACAGCCACGGCAGCGTGGTGGCCGCCGCGACAGCCGAAACGGCGGCCGGCGATGGCGACAGCGTCAGTGCGAGCAGGGGAAGGGCGGCAAATCGCATGCCGTCCCCGGTCACCGACGCGAACCACGCGACCAGCAGCCGGTTGAAGCTTCCCGGCATCGGCGCGCTGCGTCTGGATCTTCGTTGCACCTTGCCCCTGAGTTCGATGTCGAACCGGGGCAGCGGGGCCACGGCCGTCAGTGTGCGGCGTTTTCAACGGCGCACCTGACTTCGGCTGTAAGCCGACTCCTTGCTGACGTTAACCGCGGGCGGCGATCTGCACAATCACCGCCCCGGGTTCTTCGGCCGGTCTCTTGCCTTGGCCACGTCGCCGCGTCCGACACCCCGACTGCCCGTCGGATCGGCGGCATTAGTGTGAACTAGATCACCGTTTCATCCATTAGAGCTGTCATTCAGGGGACATAGCCTGACGGCAGTGAATATCGTTCGAGTGAACTTGCGTGCCGAATGCTGACGGCTAGATGAGTGGTTCACGTCCCTTGCGGATGGCAGCACCCCGGCTGCCCGGCTGCTCCCCGGCGATTCGGTCACTCAGCGTGAGCTCTTCTGGGAAGCCGGTACCAGCGGCGAAAACCGGCGCTCTATTATCAATTTCAGCATCCCGAGCAGCGCCGCTCGACTCAGTCTCCTCTCCCGACCTGGTCGTCCACAAGCCCTACGCAGCATCAGGTCTCGAATTGTCTAAATCGTTATCTCGTTTTCGAACCGCCAATTCTTCAAGCCATCCGCAACAGCGGATCGCCGCTTCGTCATTCCAACCCGAAGGAGCACCACCATGACCCAGTCAATGGCAGAAATGAACTCGCGCGGCGGCCGTGTCGGCCGTGGCGGCCGTGTCGGTCGTGGCGGCCGAGTGGGCCGTGGCGGCCGAGTGGGCCGTGGCGGACGCGTCGGCTGATCCACCCAATGGGCTCATGTGGGTCCAGGCAACCTGTTAAGCCTAAAGAGGCTCGACCGGGGTCGTGCCCACCAACGTTGGAGTGGTTCCGAGCAGCAGCAGTCGCAGCCGATGCTGGGCAGAACTGCCTCGGTCAACGGAGATGGTCAGGCGGCGTACCCCAGCCAGGGCTGCCAAGCCGGGTCGGCATCCTCGCTCAGCCACAGCCGACCCGAACCGATTCGTCGCGGACTTCCAGGAACGAACGGAAGCGACCAGCCCAGCTCCGACAGCAGCCGGTCTGCCTTCTTGGCATTGCACCTGGAGCAGCACGCGACACAGTTCTCCCATGAATGCGTTCCGCCCCGGCTCCGCGGAATGACGTGATCGATGGTGTCCCCCTGGCTGCGGCAGTAGGCGCATCTCTTGCGGTCCCGGCGAAGGATGCCTGCCCGGGTGATCGCCGCCGCCGGCGTGTAGGGCACCCGGACGTACCTACGCAGTCGCAGCACCGCGGGCACAGCGAGGGCGAACGTGGGCGAACGCAGCTGCTCCCCAGATGCCCGCTCCACCACACATTCCGCTTTCCCGGCCAGCATCAGGACAACAGCACGGCGGCCGTTGACCACGGCCAGCGGTTCATGCGTGGCGTTGAGCAGCAGGACCCGGTTGGCCTCGCTCGTCGCCTGCAGTGCCACCGTGGACCACCACCCGCTCGCGCTGTGCCTCACCGTGCATGTCGCCGCCTGCCTGCTCCGATCTCGCAGGTACCCGCATCGCAGGTCATTGCTCGCCCGTCGCCGCTCGCATGTCACCGTGGTGGGCCGCTCGGCGCCACTGCAACACAGTCAACCATGCGGACGCCCACCTGGGCCAGCATTTTCCTTCGCCACTTGTAGCAAATTCGGAGCCGGTTCACCTGAACGGTCGGCGGCCGGAATGTTGCTGCCGGCCGGTGGTCGACTCGTTCCGACCGTCGATGCAGCACGACAGGCCCTGCGCTGCGGTCGTTACCGGCCCGGCGCGAGTTGCTCCGCTGCTGAACCGGTGATCGGCGGTAGGCGCCGACCTCCCCGGGAGGGGACAATGGTCAGGTGAGTGCTCCCCCCTCCTTCTACGACGAGGTCGGCGGCGCCCCGACGTTCGATGGCATCGTCTCCCGGTTCTACGCCATCGTCGAACAGGATCCGGTGCTCCGCCCGCTGTATCCCGACGAACACCTGGAAGCGGCCGCAGTCCGCCTGCGGATGTTCTTGGAGCAGTACTGGGGCGGCCCCCGGACATACTCCGACCAGCGTGGCCACCCGCGGCTCCGGCTGCGGCACGCCCCGTTCGTCATCGGTCTACCGGAACGGGACGCCTGGCTGGCCGCCATGTCCACTGCCGTCGACGGTGCGGACCTGGAGCCGGCGGCGCACGAGCGGTTGTGGAACTACCTGGTGATGGCCGCCGACAGCATGGTCAACAGCATGCACTGACGGGCGCCCCGGACTGCCCGACCTGGCGCCCGGGTCCGCGCAGCAATGGCAGGATGACCAGACGTGACGAACGCGATCCAGACCAGCCCGCCCACCGTGCAGCACCGAGCACCCGGTGCGCTCGCCGCGCAACCGCGGCAGTGGTGGTCGGACACCGTCGGGTACCAGATCTACATCCGGTCGTTCGCCGACGCGACGGGTGACGGCGTGGGTGACATGCAAGGCATCATCAGCCGGCTCGGGTATCTGGAGCTGCTGGGCGTGGAGACGGTGTGGATCACCCCGTTCTACCCGTCGCCGATGGCCGACGCCGGCTACGACGTCGCCGACCCGCGCGATGTCGAACCGGCATTCGGGACACTGACCGACTTCGACGAGCTGCTGCGGGAAGCGCACGGCCGGGGGCTCCGGGTGGTGATCGACCTGGTGCCCAACCACACCTCGTCGGCGCACCCGTGGTTCCAGGCCGCGATCGCGGCCGCTCCCGGCAGCCCGGAGCGCAACCGCTACCTGTTCCGCGACGGCAGCGGTCCGGACGGCTCCGAGCCGCCGAACAACTGGGCGTCGATCTTCGGCGGTCCGGCCTGGACCCGCGTTCCCGACGGACAGTGGTACCTGCACATCTTCGACACGCAGCAGCCGGACCTGAACTGGCGCAGTCCTGACGTACACGCCGATCTACGGGACACGCTGAAATTCTGGCTCGACCGTGGTGTGGACGGTTTCCGGATCGACGTCGCCCACGGCATGTCCAAGCCCGATGGTCTGCCCGACGCCCCTCCCGGTGGCGCGGCATTCGACCGGCGCGACTTCGAACGAGCCGTCGCGGAGGCCGCGGTCGAGCACGAGATGTCAACCGGCCTGGTGGATCTGGCTGGTTCCGACGGTGGCGTGGTACCGATCGCCCACGGCGGCCGGGACCCGCGATTCGACGACGACGGCGTCCACGACGTGCACCGCTTCATCCGCTCCGTCCTCGACGAGCACCCGGATCGGATGACGATCGGCGAGGTCTGGGTCGACGACGATCGGCGTTTCGCCGATTACATCCGTCCCGACGAGCTGCACCAGGCGTTCAACTTCGCCATCCTGGAGGCGCCGTTCGACGCGGTGGCCATCCGGAGGGCCATCGACTCCTCGCTGGCCTCGACGGCCGCGGTCGGATCGCTGCCGGTGTGGACGCTGTCCAATCATGACAAGATCCGCCCGGTCACCAGATTCGGCGGCGGGGCTGTCGGCGAGGCGCGGGCCAGGGCCATCCTGCTGGTCGAGTTGGCCCTGCCCGGCGCGGTGTACCTCTACAACGGCGAGGAACTGGGACTACCCAGCATCGACGTGCCGGACGAGGCGCTGCAGGACCCGACCTGGGTGCGCAGCGGCTTCACCGAACGCGGCCGGGACAACTGCCGGCTCCCGATGCCGTGGACCGGAGATGCCGCGCCGTACGGTTTCTCCTCCACCACCGAAACCTGGCTGCCGATCCCGACGGAATACGCGGCGCTCACGGCGCAGCGGCAGCTGGACGACCCCGACTCCACCCTGAACCTGGTGCGGAAGGCTCTGCAACTGCGGGCATCCCGACCGGAGATACGCGGCGACGAGATCGACTGGTACGGCGCGCCGGCCGGCTGCTGCGCATTCCAGCGGCGGGACGGCGGGGTGATCTGCGTGCTGAACGCCGGCGACCAGCCGGTGCCACTGCCGGCGGGCGAACTGCTGCTGGCCTCGGCGGCGCTGGTCGACGACGAGTTGCCGGCCAACGCGGCTGCCTGGTTGATCCCCACCGACTGAGCCGCAGCGCCGACTGGTCCTCACCGACTGAGCCGCAGCGCCGGCTGAGCACCAGCGCCGCGGTCAGATCAGCAGCGGCAGCAGGGAATGCCGCCGGCGCAGCACCGCGCCGAACCGCGCGTCCATCCGCACCCACGAGTCCGTTGCACTGATCTTGACCACCTCGCCGGGTGCCGACGGAGCAAACCCCATGCCGGACAACGCGAACAACATCCGCAGCGGAACCGTCACGTTCATCCCGGCACCGGAGACGTTCAGCACCTCGGAGTCCAACAGGGCGGTCGACGCGCCGCCGGCGGGGCCGGGGTTGTCGCGCGCCTGGCTCACCCCCTGGTCGGCGAGATCGGCCAACAGTTGCGCCGGAATCTCGTCCACCGGCACCCAGCCTCCGGGCGGTGGCAGCTGCGACCGCCACGACGCGTCGACCACCGGGCCCGGGTCCACCTCGGTCGCGGCCGACACCGCAAGGCCGGCCAGCAGGTTGCCGGCGTGCACCGTCACGTCACGAGGCTCCAGCTTCCCGGCGACGGTGCGGGAGACCAGGGCGTCGAACGGGGTGGTGGCGAACATCCGCACCGCCGCGCCGTCCAGCCGGAGCCGGATCGGACCGGCCGGATCCCACCGGGCGACGCGGCCGGCGAAAGCTGCTGCGTCGTCCCGGTCGGCGCCATCGGCCAGCCAGAGGCTCGCCATCACTGCGCCAGGTATTCGGTGAGGAACGCGCGCTCGGCGGTGTCCCAGCGGCGCGGCCGCCAGTTGACCGGATCCACCGGCACCAACTGGGTGGTCGCCGTGATCGCCACCCGGTCCTCGGCGGTCACGATGTAGTCGATGGTGGTCGACACGTTCTTCAGCTCGACGACGCCCATCGACACAGTCACCGGTGGCCCGAAGGTGATCGACTGCCTGTAGTGGATGGCCAACCGGGACACCACCATGCCGCCGGTCAGCGCCGTCGCACCCCGCCGGGTGGCCTCGGTGAACAGCCAGTCGACCCTCGCTTCCTCGAG
>CAXSEW010000243.1:0-6579 GCA_964236185.1 uncultured Nakamurella sp.
TGGCCTGCCATGACGTTCACTGCCCCGCGCCTCCGGCCGTTGAAGTGGTGTGTCCGGCATCGGTGCCGAATCACTCGTGAAGTTGCTCTGGTGAGCCGCGCGATGGGGCCCCGGCTCGGTCGTCAGCCTCGATCGGTCGTCGGCCCCGCTGGCACAGGAACTGGAACGAGGAGGCAACGCTGACTCCCCGACCTGCCGATTCCGCCGGCTGCACCGGCGGAACCAACAACAAGGCCGCTCAGGAACCGAACTCGGTGAGCAGGGCCTGGCGTTGCCGCTCGCCGAGTCCGCGGACCCGGCGGCTGGCTGCGATCTCGAACTGTTCCATCAGCGCGGCAGCGCGCACCTTGCCCACCCCGGGCAGGGCTTCCAGTAGCGCGGACACCTTCAACTTGGCCAGTGCCTCGTCGGTCTCGGCGTCGATCAGCACCTGCTTGAGCGTGGTGCCACCCCGCTTGAGGCGTTCCTTGAGTTCAGCGCGGACTCGCCGGGCGGCGGCGGCCTTCTCCAACGCTGCCGAACGCTGCTCG
The DNA here is from genome assembly GCA_964236185.1 of uncultured Nakamurella sp. Lineage (GTDB taxonomy): Bacteria > Actinomycetota > Actinomycetes > Mycobacteriales > Nakamurellaceae > Nakamurella. The sequence continues at coordinate 531 of CAXSEW010000243.1, forward strand.
GGGGTCAACTGGGGCAGAGCCACTGGGGCCTCACTTCTTGATTCGTGATGGAAACGGACAGAGCCTGCCGGAGGTCGCGCCGAAGCCGAGGGGAGATGAATCCCGCCGGGTGACCAGGGCGGACTTCTCGAACCTACCCAGCCACTCGGACCCGGGCAAACGAGCGCGAGCCGCCGCCGCGACCCGAAAAGGGCTGGAGCGGCTGGTGACCCGGCTGACCGGCGCGGTCGAGCGACAGAATGCAGGGGCGCAGAAACGGGCATCGAGGGCCGCGGCACGACCGCCGGGTTCGCGCAGCGGACAGGTGGGAGCGGGAGGCGCACCCGCCCGCAGTGATCCGACCAAGGTACCGGGACAGGCCAGCGTCGATGTCGACCAGCACCGGCGGGCGTGGGTCAGGACCTCATCCGCGCGACGAGCGCGGTGTCGTAGTCGCCCGAGACGAACTCGGGGTTGTCCAGTAGTTCCGCGTGGAACGCCAGGTTCGACTTCGGTCCGACGACGGTGAAACCGGCCACCGCCGTCCGGGCCAGGGCCAGAGCTGCGGCGCGGTCAGGCGCGTGCAGGATCAGCTTGGCCATCAGCGAGTCGTACGACGGCGTCACGGTGGTGCCGGCCAGGTAGCCGGCGTCCACCCGGATACCGGGGCCGCTGGGCTCCACCCACTCGGTGATGGCGCCGGGCCCGGGCAGGAACCGCTTCGAGTCCTCGGCGTTGATGCGCAGCTCGATGGCGTGACCGCGCGGGGTCAGCTGCTCGACGTCGAACCCGGGATCCTCGCCGGCCGCGATCCGGAGCTGGGCCTCGACCAGGTCGATGCCCAACACCGCCTCGGTGATCGGATGTTCGACCTGCAGTCGGGTGTTCATCTCCAGGAAGAAGAACTCGGCCGGGCGACCGTCCGTCGCCGGCGCCAGCAAGAACTCCACGGTGCCCGCACCGCGATAGTCGACCGCATCACCGGCCGTCCGGGCAGCGGCCAGCATGTCGGCGCGCAGCTCATCGGTCAGCGCGGGCGACGGCGTCTCCTCGGCGACCTTCTGGTTGCGGCGCTGCACCGAACAGTCCCGCTCCCCCAACGCCAGCACGCGACCGTCGGCCAGTCCGAGGATCTGCACCTCCACGTGCCGGACCCGGGGGAAGTACCGCTCGACGAACACCGACGAGTCGCCGAACAACCTCCCGGCGAAGGCCGTCACCTTCTCGTACTCCGCTGCCATCGCCGCCGGGTCGGTGACGACGGCCATCCCCATGCCGCCGCCGCCGGCCGAAGCCTTGATCATCACCGGGTAGCCGATCCCGGCAGCGGCCTCGGCCGCCGCCGCCGCGGTGACCACCGGCTCCTCGGTGCCTGGCGCCACCGGGACGCCGGCCGCCGCCATCAGGTTCCGTGCGGCGATCTTGTCGCCCATCGCGGTGATGGCCGCAGGGCTAGGGCCGACCCAGATCAGTCCGGTGTCGGTCACGTTGCGGGCGAAGTCGGCGTTCTCGGACAGGAATCCGTAACCCGGATGGATCGCCTCGGCCCGGGTGGCCGTGGCGGCGACGAGGACAGCGGTCGCATTGCGATAGGACTCCGCCGGGTTCGCCGGACCGATCCGGACGGCTTCGTCGGCTTCGGTGACGAACGGCAGGTGGCCGTCGGCATCGGAGTACACCGCGATGGTGCGGATGCCCATGCGTTTGGCGGTGCGGATCACCCGACGGGCGATCTCCCCCCGATTGGCCACCAACAGCGATTCGAACATGGACAGCAGATCCTTCCTGGGCGCTTCGGCAAAGCCCTGCGGCGGACTGCCGTGTGCGCTGACGTGAGCTGAGTGGTTGATGCGGGTGCAGCGAGCAGCCCGATTGGTGCATCCGGACCCCGTACGGGTGCGCCTGCAGGCCTGGGCGGGAACGGGGTTGGGTCAGCCGGGCAGGCCGTCGGTGGCCCGGAACGCGGTGCCGGTTCCGGTGATGCGCACACCCTGATCTGCTGCGGATATCCAGACCGACCGACCGCGGTCCACGGCCACCGACCGACCGTCCGGGTCGGTCAACGTCGCCGATCCTTCCGTGACGAGCACCACCTGCGGCCCGTCATGGGTGAGCTCCAGCGGCTGATCCGACAACGCCAGACGGGACAGCCTGAACTCGGCGGCTGGAGTGGGGTAGACCAGTTCGCCGGGGCGGACCTCGTCCCCGTCAAGGATCTCTACCTCGCCGGCGGTGAAGTCGAGCACCCGCATCAGTTCCGGTACATCGACGTGCTTGGGGGTCAGACCGCCACGCAGCACGTTGTCGGAGTTGGCCATCAGCTCGACGCCGACGCCGGACAGGTAGGCATGCAGATTGCCGGCGGCCAGGTACAGCGCCTGCCCGGGTTCCAGGCTGACGCGGTTGAGCAGCAGCGAGGCCAGCACGCCGGGATCGCCGGGGTAGCGCTCGCCGAGTTCCAACGCCGTCCGGTACTCCGCCGAGAACGCCGAGCCCGCCCGCACCAACTGGACGCACGCGGACAGCACCGACGTCAGCAACGGCTGCAGCACCGAGGCCGGAATGGTCAGGATGGACGAGAACAGGGCGCGGACACCGTCGGCGTCGGGTTGCCCGGACAGCAGCGAGAGGTAGTGGTCGAGTTGCGGGACACCGAGGTCGGCCAGCAGGCGCACCGTCGTCGTCGGCTCGCGGAACCCGCACAGGGCCTGGAATTGCGTGAGCGCACAGATGAGTTCCGGTTTGTGGCTGGCGTCCTTGTAATTGCGGCCGCTGGCGCCGATCGGCATGCCGGCCGCTTCCTCCAGGGCGAAACCACGGGCCGCCTGCTCCGCCGACGGGTGAGCCTGCAGGGACAGCGGCTCCGCCGCTGCGAGCACCTTGAACAAGAACGGCAGCCGCGGGCCGAACCGGGCCTCGACCTTCTCGCCCAGCAGCAACACGGGCTTGTCGGCGATGGACTCGATCAGCGGGCGTTCGCCGGCCGGGCCGTACAGCATCGAGGAATCGCCCGGATGCGCCCCCATCCACAACTCGGCCTGCGGGTGCGGCGCCGGACTGGGCGCGCCGATCAACTCCGCGATGGCCGTCCTGGATCCCCACGCGTAGGGGCGGATCCGGTTGTCCATCAACTCCATGACGTCTCCGACCTGTTGTCATTCCATCGGCTGCCGACCACAGCCGGTCCGGTCGCCCAGTGACTCCCACCGTTGCGGCCCAGGCCGTCCGGGAAATCGAGCGGCACCAGCTGCCCGGTGGCCATACCTACATAGACCGCCGCGAAATCCAATCGCAGGCAGGCGGCGACCGCGGCATCGAACGCATCGGCCGGTCCACCGGACCGTGCGGTGACCAGTTCTCGAACATTGCGATACGAACCCGCGTCCGGCTCGGAGCTCCATTCCGGCAGCCCGGACACGGCGGGCAAAGCGTCGGCCGAGCCGTCCAGGTGCATGGCCGCCGGGAACGAGCGCATCAGACCGGTCAGCATTCTGCGGTCGGCTGCTGCCTGCACCGAATCGCCGCCGGCAGCGGCGGTCGGGCTGGCGGCATCCTGCGCGGTGGTCGAGATCAGCAACGGGCGCACGGTCTGCGGCAACTGCTCGTCGTCGTCGAACGGATCGGCGAAGACATCCTTGGGCGCCGCCGACCGCCGGAGCAGCGCCGGGGAATCGCCGGCCTGCGCCGAGGTGAGCACTGATGCCGCCACCCCGCCGAGGTCGCCCAGCACCCGCGCGCCATGGCGGGCGAGGGTGTCGGCAAGGAGGTCGCTGCCGATCAGCATCGGTGTGCCGGCGCCGAGGTACTCAGCCAGGTTCACCCCCGGATTGACGAAGTTCTCGGCGGTCGGGTGGCAGGCGACGGCAATGGCGTCGAGCAGGTCTGCCGTCCGGGACAGGTCGACAGCCGGGGCCAGGCCGGCTCGCGCAGCGACCGTGGCAAGCAGCGACCACCGCGCCGAGACGGCGAGCGACTCGGGTACCGACACGGCCGGCGGCAGCAGCGAGGGGCCGGCGGCGTCGCCCACCGGGCCGACCTCCGCGCCACGCACGACCACGGTCGCGCCGCGTCGCCGGGCGATACCCGCCGCCTCCGCGGCCAGTTCGTCGTCACGGCGGCGGGCCAGTACCACCACCAGATCCAGCGCGCCCACCCACGGCGGCAGGGCTGCCGCGGCGACGATGGGCGCGGGGGCCGCCCGGCCGATCAGGGCGGTGAGGAAGGCGACGTCGTCGGCCACGTCCGCTCCGACGACGACCATCGCGCGGGGCCGATCCATCGCCGGGAGGTCACCCGTCGCGGCCAGCACCGACCGCACCTGAGCGCCAGCGGCAGCCACCGCCGGAAGCATGCCTGCGCCATCGGCCCCGAGCAGATCCGGCCGACGGAGGATGGCCAGCCCGGCAGGCTCGTTCATGCTGTCGAGCCGCCGGTGGTTCCGGTGGGTCCGACGAGGACCTCGTCCAGCAGCAACACCGGGATGCCGCCCCGCACCGGGAACACCCGGCCGCATTCGGTGCAGGTCAATGCATCGGCCTGCGGGTCGTCCGGTGCGCCCGCGACGAGCGGGGCGTGGTGCTCCGCCGGGCAGGCCAGCACCTCCAACAGCACTGGATCCAGTTGGATCGCCATTACTCGTCCTTCCTCATGCCGCCGGGAGGCCGGCGACGGTAGTGCTCTGTGGCCCGAATCAAACCGCTGCGCCCGGAACGAACGGAGGTGGGCATTTCGTTCCGCATCCCGGTCCGCGGGCTCTGTCGGGTTCACCCTAGGCGGCGACGCCGACAGTCCGCCGCGCAGTGGAGAAAGCTGCCCCGGGCAATGGATCCGGGCCGTGGGTGGGTGCCGGTTCAGCTGGCCGGCGCGTCGGTGCGGGCGGAGCCCGGTCAGTCGCGGCTGTTCACTCCGGCGGCATGCGGAGCACCCGCAGGTGCCCGCGGCGGCCAGTGGTGGTGGCAGTCTGCTCGTGCACCCGTTCCACCCGGCCGGCCTCGCGGACCGCGTCCGCCAGCGCTTCGAGGTCGTCGGAGGTGTGCGCCCCATCGTCGAAATCGGCGTCCGGACGAACGACCTCCCAGCCCTTGGGCGCCGTCAGGTGGACGGCGTGGCGGGAACAGAGGTCGTAGGAGTGCGGCTCTGCCGCCGTCGCAAGAGGGCCCACCACCGCGGTCGAGTCCGCATATGCATAGGTGAGCGTCGCGACCGCCGGTTCGGTGCACCCGGTGCGCGAACAACGCCTGGATCTGACCACCCGGGGACCTTAGCTCCTGCGCCGGAGCGGCGGACCACAGGCGCGCCGGGACTCTCGCAGCGCCAGCAACTTCTACACTGACGCGGACATGGCCGAGCACACCGGGGAACCGACCCCAGAAGCAGCGCGAGAGGTGGTCGGTTCCGAGCCCGGTCACCCGGGGAATCGTCGTCCCCGGGGCACGCGTGACCGACGGGGTCGCGGGCTCCGCTCGCCCCTGCTGCCGGCCGAACTACCGGCGGCGCGCACCCGTGCCGAGCAGTTCGACCATGCGGTTCTGGAGGCCGTCGCCGACCTCGAGGAACGGTGGCCAGGTGAGCTCGGCGCGATCGAGTTCGCCGTGGACGAGGTCCCGACCCTGCCGACCGGGAGCGTTGTTCCGACCTCCGACGTGGTGCTGGACGGCGGGGTGCCGCTCACCCGCTTCTCCCCGCCGGGAGTCGACGCCCGAGGGCGGGCGACCAAGGCCCGGGTGGTGATCTACCGACGGCCGCTGGAGGTCCGGGCCGCCGACTCCGGTGATCTCGGGGAGCTGGTGGCCGAGGTGATCGGCGAGCAGTTGACCGCCGTGCTCGGTGAAGGCGGCGAAGAGACGCCTTAGCCGCGTCGGGTCCGACCGGGTGTCCCAGGACGCCCGATCGACCGGCTGACCGCGATCCGGCTCGCGACGAGCGGAGATGGACAGGCTGAGCGCGTTGCAGCGCGCTCGCGGGGCTCGAACGCGCTCGCCGGCCGCGGTGCCGTTGATCCGGCCGCCCCGTCGCTTCAGCCGGCGGTGCGCTTCAGCCGGCGGTGCGCTTCAGCCGGCGGCGTTCCCGC
>CAXSEW010000244.1:0-6551 GCA_964236185.1 uncultured Nakamurella sp.
CACGCCCCCAACGCAATGGGTAATCCTGGGTTTGGTCACCCTCCGTGTCGGCGGGTTGGGTGTCGGCGCGTTCACGCATGGGGATGTGGTGGCGGATGGTGATGTTCTCGGGTCCGATGAGGATGTCTTTGACCAGGAGTCGCAGGATCCGTTGGCGCTCCGGGACGGCGGCGGTGTTGGTGGCGTTGCGGAGTTGGTGGAGGAATCCTTGCAGGTCCTGGGCGAGTTTGAGGTAGGCTCCGCGGTCGGCGGTTTGTGCGTTGATGGCTTGGATTTGGTTGCGCAGGTTGGTTTCTCGGGCTCGGAGGTCGGGCATCTGGGTGCGGAGTTCGTCGATGGTGATGAGTTGTTCGGAGAACGCGGTGATCATTCGGGCGATCGTGGCGGTGGTCTTGGTCAGCGCGGTCTGAAGTCGTTGGTGTTCGGCGATGGCCGGGTCGGCGGTGCGGGCGGCGTGCAGGCGTTTGTCGATCTCGGCGGCGATCAGCGCGGGGTCGGCGATCAGCGCGGTGATGTGGTCCCAGACGACCTTGTCGAGGTAGTCGGCCCGGACCGGGGTGTTGCCGCAGACCCGCCCGCCGGGATATCGGTAGTCATCCGAGCCCAGGCACCGGTAGTAGAAGATCTTTTTGTTGGTGGTGCGGGTGCTGGTCCGGTAGTAGGCGTAGCCGCAGCCGGCGCATGCAGTCAAGCCCTGCAGCAGGGACGGGATCTTGGTGTTGCGGGCGGCGAACCGTTTGTTGTCGGTCAGGCGTTGTTCGGTGCGGGCGAAGGTCTGCTCGGTGATGATGGCTGGGACCGCGATGGCGGTCCATTCGTCCCTGGGGCGGTCGATGGTCTGGTGCGCGGTCGGGGTGGACCGGCCGGCGAGGCGCGCGGCCCGGTTGATCCCGGCGGGCTGCTGGACGCTCAGGGTCTTACCGAACATCGCGGTGCCGGCGTAGGCGGGGTTGCGCAGCATGGCCCAGATGACCGAGCGGTCCCAGATGGGTTTTCCGGTGCGGGTGGGCACGTGTTGTTCGGTGAGCCAGCGGGCTAGGTCGGCGATCGAGGCGGCTTCGTCGGTGTAGCGGCGGAACATCTCGGTCACGAGAACGGCTTCGTGGTCGCAGATCTCGTAGACAGCCCCGGAATCGGGTGTTTTGCGGACGTAGCGGAAACCGAACGGGGCACCGCCGAGCACGTTCACCGACCCGGCCTTCGCTCGGTGCGCCTTGCCGCGGCGGGACCGTTCCAGGATTTGCGCCTTCTCGTACTCTGCGAACATGCCCTGGAACTGCACCAGCAGCTGATCCTCCGGGCTGTCTCCGCGGGGACCCTTGACGAACTCGACCCGGGTGCCGGCGCGGGTGAACTCCTCGATCAGTAGCGCCTGGTAGGCGAATTTCCGGGCCAGCCGGTCCGGCGAGTAGCACACCACGACCTCGACGGGGACCTGCGCTATCAGGTCCCGCAGCCGTTCCAGCCCGGGCCGGACCAAACTTGCCCCGGAGTGCCCGTCGTCGGTGAACACCCACCCCGGTGGGACGTCAAGCCCCTGCTGCTCGGCGTGGCTGGTCACAGCGGCCAGCTGGGAGCCGATCGTCTCGTCCTTGGCCTGTCGGGCCGAGGACACCCTGGCGTAGATCGCTGCGGTGGTCATTGGGTGGCCCTGCTTCCTGCTCATGGCCGGCCCGCGGGACGCGGGCGGACCGCTGTGGCACCAGAATGTCGTAGACCACCGACAGCTCTACTTCGGCGTGACGGTGAAAGACCCACTGCTCCTTCACCGCCCGCTCGGTCAACGCTCCGGCCGCCCGCCGCGATCCGGGCCCAGGAACTCCACCAGCGCCGTGGCGACCACAGCGGAGATCGCCAATCGGTGCTCGGCCGCGTATGCCCGTACCCGACTGGCCACTCCCGCCGGGAGCTTGACGGTGAAAGGAACTGTCCGATCAGCGATCTCAACCCGCCCATCACCGGCTGCATCGACGTAACGGCGGGCCTGCCGCACCGACACGCCAAACCGGGCGGCCAACATCCGGGCCGCTTCCGCCGGCGCAGTACCAGCGGCGAGTTCCGCCGCGGCGTTGACCCGCACGGCGTACTCACCATCACCGACCCGACCCACACCAACCATGTCATAAATATACAACCCACAATGTCACAAGATGTCGATGGCGCGCGGCCAGCAACGACGCTTTGCCGCGGGCAACCGATAACTCAACGTCACCTCGAAGGTGAAGTTACCCATTGTGCTGGGGGCGTGATTATCCCGCCCTGCGGGGTGCCGGTGTTGGTGTCCTGAAAACGGCCGGATTCGGTCATGATCCCGGCCTTGAGGAACGCTTTCACCAACGCCACCACGCGTTTGTCCTTGACCCGCATCCGCACCCGAGCCAGCAGGCTGGAATGCGAAATTTGGTCAAAGCACGCCTCGATATCGGCGTCCAGCACCCATCGGTAACCGTGGGTGCCCAGATGCTGAATCTCGGCGATCGCGTCGTGGGCCCGCCGGTTCGGCCGAAACCCATAGGAGACCGGTTGGAAGTCGGCCTCGAAGATGGGTTCCAGTACCAGCTTCAACGCGGCCTGGACCACCCGATCGGCGATGGTCGGGATACCGAGACTTCTCAGCTTCCCCGAGCCGTGACCTTTCGGGATCAACCGTTGACGCACCGGCAACGGACGGAACGAGCCGTCCTTCACCTGCACCCGCAGATCGTCCAGGAACCCTGAAACACCGACGACCTGCTCCACGTGGTCGGCCGTCAGACCATCCACGCCGGGCGTGTTCGCGCCGGTGTTCCCCGCGACCCTGGCGAACGCCACTAACAGCGTCGCCGGGTCGTGCACAAAGTTGAACAGATCATCAAACCGGCGGCCAGGATCAGCCACCGCCCAACGGTGAAGTTTGGTCTGCATACCCGATACCCTGATCCAAGGTTCGCGCCCTGGGTCAGGACCGCCGGTGTTCACCGGTGGATCTTTCGGCATCACAGTGTCCTTCCCTCCTCATCTCCGCTGCCGCCCTTCCCGATGTGACCGGCTTTCCCGGCCTCGCAGTACTACGGCGGCTCCGCCCCGCCCCGACCCGATCGGCCGACGATGGACCCAACCCCAGACAGCCCCGCTGGCCACGGGGATCAGGGTGAGGACCGGAACGGTTCCCTTTCCATCACGCTCGCCGGACCCACACCATCTGGTAGTACTGGCCCGTCCCGGCTTTGTCAGGGCTGCTCCCATCCACCCCGGCACCTCCCGGGATCGACTGCCCTCAGCTTCACCGCCCTGCTGCGACAGGGTCAGCGGCGAAGGTCTCTCACCTCCACTCGCACAAACAGCGCCTCATGGCGCACATCCACAGGTATTGACTATTACTCCATGCGCTGTACCGGGCCGGCCAAGGCCGATCGACGACTGATCTCGTGTCATGCCAAGCGCTCAGCCAGGCCCGTTCTGAGGTGGTCGAGCGCGGCGAGGATGCGGCGGAGTGGGTAGCCTACGGAGGGGTAGAGGGCGTAGATGTCGGCCGCGGGGGTGGGTACATCGGGGAGCACTAGTTCGAGTGTTCCGTCTCGCATGAACGGCGCGACTTGCCAGAGGGAACGCATTATCAAGCCATGCCCTTCCAGGCACCAGCGGGTAGCGATGTCACCGTCGTTGCTGATCATCGATCCGTGCACCCGGACCGCTGTCTCATCGTCGCTCTTCCCGAAACGCCAGATGGCGTAGTCGGTCTCATTCTCACGGATTACAATGCAGTGGTGATCCGCAAGGTCGGCCAGCGACGTGGGTCTCGGTCGGTCGGTGAAGTAGCTGGGAGCGGCACACATCACCCGCCGGTTCGGATACAGCCTGCTGGCTTGGAGCCTGGAATCGCGGAGCTGGCCGACCCGGATGGCGATGTCGAACGAGGTGCCGGCGATGTTCAACGGCAAATGGGACAGGTCGAGTTCGATGTCGACCGCTGGGTGCAGGGTGCTGAATGTGCCGAGTAGCGGGGCGATGTGCGCCCGGCCGAGGCCGATCGTCGAATGGACGGCCACTCTGCCCCTGAGTGCTTTCTGTTCGGTGCTGATCGACTCCTCAAGGTCGGAGATCTGGGCGAGGACGCCGGTCACGCCGGCGGCGTAGCGGGCTCCTTCGCCGGTGAGGTTCAGCCGTCGGGTGCTGCGGTTGACCAGTCGGACACCGAGTCGGTTTTCCAGGCGCGCAAGGCGTTTGCTGACCGCGGACGTGGAGACCCCCCAGATCCGGGCGGCTTCGGTGAGTGTGCCGCAGCGGGCGATCTGGTCGAAAAACTGCAGATCGTCCAACTCTGGGAGATCCACTTCGACTCCTTCTTGCGTCTGACGCAACAGTGTTCTACGCGAAACGGTCTTCTTCTCATACTTGTTTCCTCCTACACTACGTCAATCAGCAGTTACGTCGCTCCCCTTCCGGTACCGAGGCCGAGCACTCACCACAAGGAACCTCCCTCCTACATAACGAGGACGTCATCATGACTCGCACCTACCGCATAGCGGCAATCCCCGGCGACGGCATCGGCAAGGAAGTCGTCCCGGAGGGTGTGAAGGCCCTCCGCGCCGCCGCCGACACCTTCGGCTTCGACCTCGACATCGTGGATTTCGACTTCGCCAGCGCCGAGTACTACGTGCAGCACGGCCAGATGCTCCCCACCGATTGGTTCGAAACCCTCAGCTCGTTCAACGCCATCTTCTTCGGCGCCGTCGGCTGGCCGGACGTCGTCCCGGACCACGTTTCGCTGTGGGGCAGCCTGCTGCAATTCCGCCGCGGCTTCGACCAGTACGTGTCACTGCGCCCGGTCAAGTTGCTCCCCGGCGTCACCACCCCCCTCGCGGGCCGGGTCCCCGGTGAAGTCGATTTCCACGTCGTCCGGGAGAACACCGAAGGCGAATACTCCAGCATCGGCGGGAAGATCTTCGAAGGCACCGACCGAGAAACCGTGCTCCAGGAAACGGTCATGACCCGCACCGGCGTCGACCGGATCCTCGAGTACGCGTTCGAGCTAGCCCAGTCCCGGCCCCGCAAGCACCTGACGTCGGCGACGAAGAGCAATGGCATCTCCATCTCCATGCCCTACTGGGACGAACGCGTCCAGGCCATGGCCGCCGCGTACCCGGCGGTCAGCGTGGACAAATACCACATCGACATCCTAACCGCAAACTTCGTGTTGCACCCGGACTGGTTCGACGTCGTGGTGGCCAGCAACCTGTTCGGCGACATCCTGTCCGACCTCGGACCGGCCTGCACCGGCACCATCGGCATCGCACCCAGCGCGAACATCAACCCGGAACGGAACTTCCCGAGCCTGTTCGAACCGGTGCACGGCTCCGCACCGGACATCGCCGGCAAGGGCATCGCCAATCCGCTGGGCCAGATCTGGAGCGCATCGATGATGCTGGAACACCTCGGCGAGCCGATCGCTGCCGCGGCCATCGTCACCGCCTTTGAAAGTGTCCTGGCCCAGGGTGGCGCTCACCTGACCCCCGACATGGGTGGCACCGCCACCACCGAGTCCCTCGGAACCGCGATAGCGGACCGCTTGCGCGTCGCTGCCGGACCCACTCTCACCAGATAACCCGGTACAGACCCGGACAACTCGCTGGCTCGGCCCAAGCTCGCGTCACCAAACCGGACGCGTGCGGGGCCTCGCCATTACCGCGAATTGACGGTCACATCGCGATGAGGCGATTACCCGCTGGCCTCATTGCGTGGTGCAGCACAAGCCACCCATTCATGATGAGACGGGAAGAAAGCACGATGTCGAACGGTCTGGACGCCCACGAACAACTGTTTCCCGGCTTTGAGCTACGATTCCTGCCGACCACCGGTGACGTTGACATCACATTCGCCATCGGTGGTTCCGGTCCACCGCTGTTATTGCTGCACGGGCACCCGCAGACCCACGCCATCTGGCATCGCATTGCGCCGGAGTTGTCCACACATTTCACTCTCGTGCTTGCCGACCTGCGCGGATATGGCGACTCCAGCAAACCGGCCGGCGAATCAGACCACGCGAACTATTCCAAACGCGCGATGGCCAACGACATGATCGTGCTGATGGACGCGCTGGGGTGCGAGCGCTTCGACGTGCTTGCCCACGATCGCGGTGCCCGGGTCGCCCACCGGCTCGCCGCCGACCATCCACATGCGGTCCGCCGGCTGGCGGTACTGGATGTCGCGCCGACGCTGGCGATGTACGAACAGACCTCCGACACGTTCGCCCGCGCCTATTGGCACTGGTTCTTCCTGATCCAGCCTGCCCCGCTGCCGGAGCGACTGATCGAGGCAGACCCGGCGGCCTATGTCACCGATGTGATGGGCCGGCGCAGCGCGGGCCTCGCCTCGTTCGACCCACTGGCTCTTGCAGAATACCAGCGATGCCTGACCCTACCCGGCGCCGCTCATGGACTCTGCGAGGACTACCGAGCCGCCGCGGGGATTGATCTGCAGCACGATCTGCTCGATCGAGAAGCGGGCCGCAAACTAGCCTCGCGCTTTCGCGCGATTATCGACTGCAGGGTGTTTCGGGCATAGGGAAAGGT
>CAXSEW010000245.1:0-6524 GCA_964236185.1 uncultured Nakamurella sp.
ACTGGCGAAGAGTGATCCCGCACTGCTCCGGCGGACGGACGCCAAGGTCGTCCCGATCATGGTGAAACTCGACTACGACGCGGCGGCGGCCTACCGCGGCGGCATCAAGGGCCTGCCGGCCACCAGCCCGCAGGTCACCGGCAAAGCACTCAGCAGATCCGACGTTGCGGTGAACCTCTACCTGAAGCACGTCGGCGCCACCTCCGCGAGCGTCGTGCAGCGCATTCGGGCGGCGGTACCCGCGGCCCGCGTCACCGGCTCCTACACGGTCGCCTATGGCGGGCTCTCCGTCCTGCTGCCGGCCAACAAGGCCAAGGCTCTGCTGGCCATCCCCGGTGTGTCCGCAGTGCAGGCCGACAACCTGAACCATCCGACCGCCGAGGTCGAGAGCGCCGCCGATGCCGTCGCCGCTGTCGCTTCCGCCCCCGCGGTCGGCAACGATGCCACCCAGTTCATCGGGGCGACGAAGGTGTGGCCGAGCCTGGGCGGGCAGAAGCTGGCCGGCAAGGGTGTCATCGTCGGTGTGCTGGACACGGGCATCTGGCCCGAGCATCCGATGCTGGCCGACGGCGGCTACCTGCCGAAACCCGGCCCCGCCGGCAAGACCTGGGGCTGTCAGTTCGGCGACGGCAGCGTGCCCGCGCTCGGGGCCGCATTCACCTGCAACAACAAGTTGATCGGCGCGTACGCCTTCACGGATACGAACCTGGCCGTCAACGGCACGGTTGCCGGCGAGTTCTGCGACACCTCCCTGAAGACGACCGCACATCCGGCCGGCCAGTGCTCCGCCCGGGACGCCGACGGTCACGGCACGCACACCTCGACCACCGCGGCCGGCGACCCGGTGGATCACTCGCCACTGTTGGGCGTCGACCGCGGCGCCATCAGCGGTGTCGCTCCCGGCGCATCGGTGATCATGTACCGGGTCTGCCTGACCAATGGCTGCTTCGGCTCCGACTCGGTGAACGCCGTCCAACAGGCCATCCTGGACGGGGTCAACGTCATCAACTTCTCGATCAGCGGCGGGGCCAACCCGTACAGCGATCCCGTCGAACTGGCCTTTTTGGACGCCTATGCGGCCGGGATCAGCGTGTCCGCGTCGGCCGGTAACGCCGGACCTGGAGCGGCCACCGCTGAACACGGCGGACCCTGGGTGACCACGGTCGGAGCATCGACCTTCGACCGCGCCTTCCAGTCGACGTTGACGCTCAAGTCGACCGACGGGGCCACCTACACGCAGGTCGGCACCACGCTGACCCAGGGCGTGACGGACCTGCCCGTTGTGCAGGCCGCCGCCGTTCCGGGCTACACCGGCACCAAAAACTGTCTCGTGAAATTCCCGGCGGGTTCGCTGACCGGCAAGGTCGTGGTGTGCGAGCGCGGCGGTGGCGGTGGCGGCCGAGTGGAGAAGGGCTACTTCGCCAGCCTCGGCGGAGCCGCCGGCATGATTCTCTACAACCCGACCCTGCAGGACACCGAGTCCGACAACCACTTCCTGCCGGCCATTCATCTGTCCGACGCCGCCGTACTGCCGTTCCTGACCGCTCACCAGGGAATCACCGCGACCTGGGCGACGGGCACCAAGGCGGCAGTCCGGGGTGACGTGATGGCCGCGTTCAGTTCACGCGGGCCGGTGGGCACCGACTTCCTCAAGCCGGACATCACCGCCCCGGGCGTCCAGATCCTCGCCGGAAATACGCCGGCCTCCATCGACATCGCGACCGGGCCGACCGGTCAGCTGTACCAGGCCATCGCCGGGACGTCGATGTCCAGCCCGCACAGTGCCGGCACCGCGGCCCTGATCAAGGCCGTCCACCCGACCTGGACTCCCGGGCAGATCAAATCGGCCGAGATGACGTCGTCTGTGCAGTCGGTCGTCAACACCGACGGTTCGGCGGCCACTCCCTTCGACCGCGGCGCCGGCTCGATTCGGGCCAACCGCGCGGTGTCGCCGACGCTCACCTTCGACGTCACCGCTGCCGCGTACACGAGCAGCAGCACCAATCAGATGGACCGCGTGGACCTGAATCTGCCGAGCATCGACGCCAACCCGCTACCAGGGGTTCTCAAGACCACCCGGCAGGCCACGAACGTGTCGGGGCGCACGCAGATCATCAGGGCGGCGGTCACCACCGCGGCCGGGTTGTCGGTGACGGTGTCCCCGAGCCTGTTCACGGTGGCACCAGGCGCGACCAGGACCCTCACCATCACCATTGATGGCACGGACATGGCCGACAACTCCGACGCGTTCGCCCAGATCACCCTCAAGCCGCTGGACCGCAACCAGGGTCAGGTAGTGCTGCCGGTCGCCGCGCGGCGGGCCCCCGGCAAGATCGCGCTCAGCCACAGCTGCGCGGCCAATCCGGTGATGCCCACGGAGGTCTCGACCTGCACGGTGTCAGCTCAGAACCAGGCAACCGTCGCCACGAAAGCCACGGTGGCCGTCACCGTTCCTAGCCCCCTGCTGGAGAACTTCGTCTCGCCCCCGGCCCAGCAGACTCCCACCGGAGCCAGCTGGTCGGGCACGTTGACCCCCAACGTGGCACCGAAGGTCACTTCGGTGGACAAGGGCCCCGGCCCGGGACCGGGCTACCTGCCGCTGAGCGATTTCGGCATCGACCCGATCGCCGGCGTCGGCGACGAGACCATCAGCAACTTCGATGTTCCGGCGTTCCTTTTCGGTGGCGAGACTTACACCAGCGTCGGCCTGGATTCCAATGGTTACGTCGTGATCGGCGGAGGTTCGTCGGCCGACAACGAGTGCTGCGAGGTACAGACGTTCCCGAACCCGGCGCGCCCGAACAACGTCATTGCGCCGTTCTGGACCGACCTGGATGCCAGTTCCGGGGGCCAGGTGTACGCCGGCACGCTGACCGACGGCACCAGCGAATACCTCGTTCTCGACTACGAAGGCGTGGTGGCTTACGGCTCGACCGTCGCCAACACGTTCGAGGTCTGGATCCAGCTCGGCAGCGCCGAGGGTCAGTGGATCTCCTACGGCGCTCTCAGCGGCCCGAACAACCAAGCCCTGGCTGCCGGCGTGGAGAACCGGGACGGCTCGAGCGGAGTGAACATCACCCCGACGGCGAACACCGACTACGTCGTGAAACTGGCTCCGTTCACTCCGGGCGGCGTCGTGACCTTCCGGTACCAGGTGTCCGGCACCAAGATCGGCAACTACGACCTCATCGCCTCGGTCACGGCCGATGTGGTCAAGGGCACCACCACCAAGAAGGTGACACTCACCATCGCGCAATGAATCAACCCGGAACGGGGTCCAGCTTCCAGGCCGGGCCCCGTTCCGGCTGTTGCAAGCCGGTCATCCGGTCGTGACGCAGTGCCGTCGCCGGGCGGCGGAGGTCAGCGGCGCAGTACCCGTCGGGTCTGCCGCGAACGCGCCATCACCCGGCCCTGCTCGTCATGCAGGACCGCGTCGTCGATGCAGACGTGGGCGTCCTGCCACGACGTCCACTGCTCGACGCGCACCCAAGCGCCGATCGGCGGCACCGATCGCAGCAGGTGCAGCGTCAACTCGACGGTCGGCAGCACGGCCGGCGTCGTCATCGTCGCGTAGAGGCTCGGCGGGAGCGCGTCGGCGATCACCCCGAGCTGGACGAGAGGGCCAGGTACGTCAGTGATGTCGCGGAAGCGGATCCAGGCGGTCAGGCGTGGCTCGGGACCGCCGGCGAGTGGACGGCCCGGGCCGACTGCCCGGAACTCCAGATGGCTGGTGAAGGGAACGAAGCTGGTCGGCAGCGCCAGCGGCTCGGCTTCGTCGGGAGTCGGGTAGCCCTGCGCCAGATCGGCGCCGAACACGGCCGCCGTCTCGTCATCAACGTCCTGCGTCGACGTCACCAGGACCTGGCTGACGGCGCAGAGGGAGCTCCCCTGCCAGGCCTCGGCATGCACGCTGGAAGTGGCTCCCAGCCGGTTCAATCGGACGGTCGGCAGAACGGCGACATCGGGCACCACCGCGTCGAGGAAGTGTGTGGTGGCCGATCGGACCACCGCAGAACGGCCGCTACGGTCCATCACCTCACCGCGAGCCGCACGGAGCAGGCTGCCGACGATCAATCCGCCCTGGATCGCGCTGAACGATCGCCACGACGGGTCGAAGATCCAGCCCGTGCTGCCCCCGCCAGTCACGCCCTACCGTCGCTGTCCACGGTTGCCTCCTCGGACCCAGCACGGTCGGACCGACGGCTCGATAGCATGCGGGCAACCCTACGCAGCTGCCCTACGAACCTGTCGGGCGCAACCCGGCGATGAGCACCTGCACCATGCGGCGGGCGTCGTAGTTCGGATCGCTCTCGACACCGATGCAGAGGTTGCCGGTCCCCCGCATGAGGTCGTACGCCGTCAGGTCCGAACGGATCTCGCCGGCCGCCACTGCGGCATCGATCAGCTCGGCGCACACCGGTACGAGTCGATCGAGGAAGTAGGCATGCAGGGTGTCGTCGCCCGTACCGGCGGGCTGCAGCACCGAGGCGAGACCGTGCTTGGTAACGAGGAAGTCGACGAACAGGTCGATCCAAGCGCCCAGTGCGGCATGCGCCGAGCTGCTGCCCGCCAGCAGCACCGGGCCGGCCTCGGCGCAGGCCTCGACCTGGTGCCGGTACACGGCGACGATGAGGTCGGCACGAGTCGGAAAATGCCGGTAGATGGTGCCAGTACCGACGCCGGCCTTCGTGGCGATATCGCGGACCGGGGCCTGCACGCCCGATGTCACGAAGACGGCGGCCGCTGCGTCGAGCAAGGACTGCGCGTTCCGTCGCGCGTCCGCCCGACGGCGCGGCTCGGCCGGTTCCTCAGCATCGATCACCGCCCAACCTCCTTGTTGCCAAACGGAACATGGTTCCATATCGTAGAAGGAACGTTGTTCCATTTTGCCTGATGTTGTCACAGCGGCCCGACGACGAGCGGGACGCGGCCGGTGACCGGCCTCGAGGCAGTGATGACCGGCATCCCATCCGTGGAGGAAACACACCATGACGTCGATGAATGCAGGGTCGGCGGCCAGCCGGCCGAGCTTCGGCATCGCAACCCCGCCCATGCAGGTCGCCTACCACGAGATCCTGAGGGTCTGGCGTGAGGCGGACACCGTCCCGCAGATCGAACACGCGTGGCTGTTCGATCACCTGCTGCCGATCGGCGGTGATCCCAACGGTCCCATCTTCGAGGGTTGGACGCTGCTGTCCGCCATGGCTGCGTTGACCGGACGCCTGCGCATCGGATTAATGGTGACCAGCAACCGCTTCCGGCCACCTGCGATGTTGGCCAAGATCGCCACGACAGTCGACGTCGTGTCCGGCGGCCGGCTCGATTTCGGTATCGGCGCGGGTTCGCGACCGAGCTATCCCCTCGCCCGCCGGGAATACGAGGCGCATGGCTTGCCGTTCCGCGACTCCGCCTATGCAGTCGGCAGTCTCGACGAGGCGTGCACGATCATCAAGCGGCTGTGGACCGAGGACGAACCGTTCGATTTCGACGGCACCTACCACCAACTGATCGGCGCGATCGGTAGTCCCCAGCCGGTTCAGCGGCCGCATCCGCCCATCGTCATCGGCGGCCGAGCGGCTTCCACCCTGCGGGTGGTCGCGAGACACGCCGACATCTGGAACGTGCCGGGCGGCGACATCGCCGACTGCATCGAGCGCAGCGCACTGCTGGACCGCTACTGCACCGAGATCGACCGCGACCCCGCAACGATCATCCGGTCGATCTTCCTGGGCGTCTCCTACGACCAGCCCGCCAGCACCCGAGCCGCCATCGCCGACGCCCTCGCCGCCGGCTTCACGCACATCGTGCTCGGACTCGGCCTCGCCTATCCCGCCGGTGTCGCACAGTGGATCGCCGACGAACTGGTCAGCAAGTCGGTGTGAATTCTGCGGCCATCCCCCTTGATCACGAGATCGTCAGGGCGGCACCGTCGTCGCCCGCGTATCGATCGAGCAGGGCGAGGCCTATCTGGGCGCGACGCACCCGTTCCCGCGCCATGGCCTCCACCGTGCCGGCGATGTGCTGTCCAGCCGGGTAGATGTTGGGTGCGTTGCGGACGGCGAACTTCAGGTGGACCGGTGCGGCGATCCGGACGATCGCCGGAATCTCGTAGTGCCGGATCACGCCGCCGAAGTCATCCGACGACTCGATGTACAGATCCAGCGGCACATCCACCGCCGATCGAATGGCAGCCAGCATCGGGAGGCCGAGGTCGACCGGAAGATTCATGGTCGTGGCACCCAGGTCCTCGAGCAGGCGAGCCGTCGCCGGGTTGGCAGCGGGTAGCGACGCAGACACCTTCACGATCAGGTCCGCCGGCAGGTCACCGGACTGCTTCAGCTGCCCGACGACGTGCAATAGCCCCAGGTCAGCGATCAGCACCGACCGGACGCCGAGGTCGACCCCGTGGACGATGTCGGAGAGCCCGAAGGCGAGTTGGTCGGCGCCGCGCAGAGCGCCGGACACGACGGCGCCACCTGGCGACGAAGCCTGGACACCGGTATCCCAGGACGCCCGAGGCCCGA
>CAXSEW010000246.1:0-6514 GCA_964236185.1 uncultured Nakamurella sp.
GCCATGCCGGCGATGAACCAGCGGGCCGTGGAGTACGCGATCCGCATCGGGCTGGCGCTCAACTGCCAGATCGCGCCGCAGAGCCGGATGGCGCGCAAGAACTACTTCTACCCGGACATGCCGAAGAACTATCAGATCTCCCAGTACGACGAGCCGATCGCCTTCGGCGGGTACCTCGACGTCGACCTCGGCGACGGGACCGGGGAGACCGTCCGCATCGAGATCGAGCGCGCCCACATGGAGGAGGACACTGGCAAGTCGCTGCACGTCGGCGGCCGGGACGGACGGATCGGCGGCGCGGAGTACTCGCTGCTGGACTACAACCGCGCCGGGGTGCCGCTGGTGGAGATCGTCACCAAGCCGATCTACGGCACGAAGGAGAAGGCGCCGCTGGTGGCCCGCGCCTACGTCGGCGCGCTGCGCGATCTCCTTGCCTCGCTGGGTGTCTCGGACGTCCGGATGGATCAGGGTTCGTTGCGGTGCGACGCGAACCTGTCGCTGACCCCGGCCGGCAACCCGACGCTGGGCACCCGGACCGAGACCAAGAACGTGAACTCCCTACGTTCGGTGGAACGCGCGGTCCGTTACGAGATCACCCGGCAGGCCGCCCGTCTCGCAGCGGGGGAGCGGATCGTCCAGGAGACAAGGCATTTCGACGAGCAGACCGGCACCACCGCGCCGGGCCGTTCCAAGGAGACCGCCGAGGACTACCGCTACTTCCCCGAACCCGACCTGGTGCCGGTCGCGCCCGACGCGGCCTGGGTGGAGGAGATCCGGTCGACGCTGCCGGAGCTGCCCTGGGTTCGCCGGGCCCGGCTGCAACAGGCCTGGGGCTTCACCGATCTGGACATGCGTGACCTGCTGGCCGCCGACGCGGTGGAGCTGGTGGAGGCGACCGTCGCCGCCGGTGCGCCGCCGGCCGAAGCGCGTCGGTGGTTGTCCTACCTCGGGCAGAAGTCGAATGTCGAAGGCGTTGCGGTGACGGCGCTTTCGATCACCCCGGTGCAGCTCGCCCGGGTGGTCGAGCTGATCGCCGCCGGCTCGCTGACCGCCAAGCTGGGCCAGCAGGTGATCGACGGCGTGCTCGCCGGTGAAGGCGATCCGGACGAGGTCGTGGCCGCCCGCGGCCTGGCCGTGGTATCCGACGACTCGGCACTGCAGAGCGCCGTCGACGACGCGCTGGCCGCCGCGCCCGAGGTGGCCGACCGGATCCGGTCCGGCAAGGTGCAGGCCGTCGGCGCCATCGTCGGCGCCGTGATGAAGGCGACCAAGGGTCAGGCCGACGCCGCCCGGGTGCGGGAGCTGGTGCTGGCCACGCTCAGCTGAGGCGTGCGGCCCGCTCGGCCTGACACGGACCGGGCTGGGCGGCGCAGCCGCTCGCGTCGTTGCCATGCGAAGTCGTCGGCCGACAGCAGTACGGCAACTGGCCGACCGTGCCGGGTCACAGTGATCCGCTCATGGGTCGCCTCCGCCGAATCCGCGAGCTCTGAGAATCGAGAGCGAGCCTCGCCGAGGGGGATAGTCGTCACTCGTCGACGTGTACAGACTTTTGCACAGGGATGAGAGGCGGGACCGGTGAATTACCTGATTCAGTCCGGCCCGTTGCCCCCGCCACCACCGGCGTCGGGCAACAGCAGCACCCGGTCGTCGGCGGCCACCGGTTTCCCATGGCCGTCCTTGTTGGACGTCGTCATCCAGACGGAGCCCTTGGCGCCCGGCTCGACGGTCAGCAGCCGGCCGTACTTGTTGTCCAGCAGCACCCGGGGCGTACCCGAGAAGGTGCCGGTCGCCGACATGGTGATGCCGACGAGCTGCTGCTTGGCGAGTGATGTGTTGGCCAGCACGCCGGCGGACGCGGCGCAGTCGGCGGCCCCGCCATCGCCGGCCTTCCACGTCCACACGGCGTCGCCGGACGCAAGTGTCGCGTAGTCCCGGCCCGACTTCGGCGCCACCAGCACGTCGGCCGCCGGGCGGTGATCGATCGCCGCCATCGCACCGGTTGCCAACACGCACATGCCGGTGATCTGGGTGAAGCCGGTTGCGAACACCGGCGAGGAGCCGTCGGGATTGCCCTTCGCCGGCTTGCCGAACTCGTCGACGCGCAGCAGCTTGCCGGCCAGCGACGCGCGGTCCGCCGCAGCGGTGACCGATCCGGCGTCGCCCGTCCCGACGTAGAGAGTGCTCTCGGTGGTGAAAGCGATCGCGCCGCCGTTGTTGGTGCCCTTCGGAATGCCGGTCAGGATGGCCTTCGGCTTGTCACCGACGGCGATGCGCAGGATCCGGTTGTCGGTCGCCGTGGTGACGTAGGCGTAGATCAGCCCGTCCTCCAGGTAGGAGGGCGAGACGGCGATGCCCAGCAGACCGCCGGAGCCCCGGGCGTCGATGCCGGCGATCGTGGTGACCACGACCGGCGGGACACCCGGCGCCACCTTCAGGATTCGACCCGTCGTTCGTTCACCGACCAGCGCGGACGTGCCGTCGGGCAGCGGCGCCAGTCCCCACGGGGCGGCCAGGCAGGCGGCCACCACCACCGGGTCGGTGGGCCGGCACGGATCGGCCGGCGCGGTGGTGGTCGGGCTCGTGCTGCTGCTCTTCGGCGATCCGGACGTGCTCGACGACGGAGCGGACCCGCTGGTCGTGCCGGCGGCCAGTGGCGGCGGGACGACGGGCGTCACCATCGGTGCGGTCAGGCTCGGCTGTGCGGTGAAGGTTTGTGCGGTGGTGGAGAAGTCGCCGCAGGACGCCAGCGTCAGAGCTCCGGCGAGCAGAGCAGCAGCGGCTCGGCGGCTGCGGCGGCGGCTGGCATCCATCACCGTTCACGGTACGTGGCTGCGGCGGCACGGATGCTGCGCCCGGCGGAATGCAGCAGGAACGAGGCGTCGGACGCCTCGAGGTGCCGGATGCGGGCCCGTCGGCGGGGGGCCAGCAGCAGTCGGGCGCCCGCCAGGTCGGCCCGCCGCTGGAACGGTGTCCGGGTCACCTCCACCAGCTGTACCCGCCGCCGTCGAGCGATGACGGTGTGGCGGGCCAGCATGCGCTGCCAGCGGAAGGTGACGGTGTCTTCGTCGAGCGACCAGGCCGCAGCCGTTGCCTGCGCCCACCCGATGGCGACGGCCAGTGGAACCGGCGCCGACGCCAGGTACGCGCCCCAGCCCGGCAGCCGGGACGCCCCGGCGGTGACGAGCACCGCCATCAGCAGCGGCAGGGTGAAGTAGCGTCGGCGGGCCCGGACCGGTACCGCCCGCAGCGGCGCCGGCCGCCACCCCAGCTCCGGCAGCGCCGACCCGACCAGCTCGGCCGCCCGATCGGTACGGATCAGCGGGAACAGCATGCGTTCCGTGTCGTTGGATCCGCTCAGGCCGGCGACCTCCACCTCCAGCGCGCAGTAGCCGAACAGCCGTCGCCAGAGGCCCTCGACCACCCGCACGGCCTGCACCCGGGCCACCGGAATGGTGCCGGACCGCTGGGCGATCAGGCCGCGGGTGATGCGCAGCCGGGTGTCCTCGCGTACCAGCGTGAATCGGGCCAGTCGTAGCGACGTCAGGGCGATGCCGGCCAGCACGGCGACTGCCACGCCGGCCAGCAGGATCAGCGCCGTGGTCGACCCGCCGACGAACACCCGGTCGGCCAGTCGGTCGAAGGCCCGCCGCGGCAGGATGTCGTGGGCGCGGCCCAGGGTCGCCACCGCGCCGGCCAGGATCAGCGGTATCGACGTACCGGTGACGGCTGCGATCAGCAGCGTGCGGGTGTCCAGGACCGCGACCACCCGCGGGCTTCCGGCCGCCGGTGCGCTCTGCTCGTCGACGGCCGGCGGGGCGCCGCCCACCGGCTGGTGCAGCGCATCGCGTAGCTGGTCGAGCGCGGTCGTGGACAGGCACTGCAGGTGGACGGCAGAGCGGTGGTCGTTGCCGGGCGTCCGGATCCTGACGCCCCAGACCCGGAAAATCCGCTGCACCACACCGCGTTCAGCGTCCACGGCACTGATTCGGCCAAGTCCGATGGTGTCCTCGGTTCGCTTGACCAACCCGCCCCGCACCCGCAGGCTGCCGCCGGAGACGCTGTAGGTGCGCACCCACCACAGCGCCAGCGAGTGCAGCAGCACCAGGCCGGCTGCCACCGCGATGGCCCAGCCCGGTGCCTGCCAGATGCCTACCGCGATCACCGGGATCAGCGTCCGGATGCTGCGGCCGAGGGCGATCACCAGGTAGGCGGGATGGAGGCGGCGGTCGGCGATCGTGATCCCGAGCGGTGCCGGCCGCGGGTCGGTGCCGGGAGCGGTTCCGGCGGTCACCGGTTCAGAGGTCATCGCTGAGCCGGGCCAGCCGGCCGATCTGGATCCGTATCGCGGTGGCGTCGTCCTGATCCAGGCCGCTCACCACGACCGCCCCGGCTGCGGTGTGGATGTGCAGCACCGCGAGCCGGAACCGAGCGGCCAGCAGGCCGCGTTCGGATTTCAGGTGCTGGACCCGGTTCATCGGCACCACCGTGCGGGTCTGCACCAGCCACCCGTGCTGCAGGTCGATCTCGTCATCGTTCACCGCGTACCAGAACAGTCGCCAGCGAACCACCGGCCGGATCAACACGCCGACCACCAGGAACCAGGCCACCGCTGCGCCGACCAGCGTCCAGCGGACGGGCGGGGTGAACCAGTCGGCGCCGACCGCCCACCAGGTCAGCAGGCCGACGATCAGCGCCCCGTTGATCAGCGCCCGTACCCGCCAGTAGGTCAGCGTGCGGGCCGGCAACCGGTGGCGGGCGGCCGGATCGTCGCCCGGGAGCGCGGAAACCGCCGCGGCCACCGACGGGGTGGACGGTGGGTTGGGCTCCGCTGTGGTCACCGGTGCGTCACGTCCGGTGCTGTCGCGGCGGAACCTGACGCACGGCACCGGTGGACGCCGACGACGCCATGGACACGTAGGCCTGCAGCGCCCGGGACACCACCCGGTTCCGGCTGCGCCGATGACCGCTTTGCCGGCTTCCATCGGACCACCGGAGACGAAGACCGCCGGGATGTTCAGCCGGAATGCGGCCATCAGCATGCCGGGGGTGCTTGTCGCAGTTGGAGATGCAGACCAGGGCGTCCGCGGTGTGGGCGTTGACCACGTACTCCACCGAGTCGGCGATCAGCTCCCGGCTGGGCAGGGAGTGCAGCATGCCCGCGTGCCCCATGGCGGTGCCGTCGTCGACCGCGATCGTGCTGAACTCCTTGGCCACCCCGCCCGTGGCCACCACCGCGGAGGCGACCAGGTCGCCCATGTCCTCGAGGTGCACGTGGCCCGGGACGAACTGGGTGTAGGAGTTGGCGATCGCCACGACCGGTCTGCCGAAGTCGGAGTCCGCCATGCCGGTTGCCCGCCAGAGCGCCCGGGCGCCGGTCATGTTGCGGCCGTGGGTGGAGGTCCGGGAACGAAGCGGTGGCATGGGAAGTGCTCCTGTGTGCGAATGACTGGTGCGGTGCTCGATGTGCGCGTCCGGTCGTCGTTGGCCTGGCGAGGGGAAGATTACTCGCCGGCGGCCCGGCTGTCGGGGGTCGTGGCCAGCGGCACCGGGTGCTCGACGCCCGGCTCGGCGGTGTCCAGCTGGTCGGTGTCCATGAGTTCTGTCTCCTGCCCGTCGACCTCCGGCCCGGCCGACTCGCTGTCCGGCTCGGCCGGCGCGTCCCGGCCCAGCAGCAGTCGGCCGCCTGATACCTCCGCGAGCCTGGGCAGGTCCCTGGGCCGCACCATCGGCAACCGGAACCGGCGACCGCTGGTGCCCACGGCGATCGCCCACCGGGGACCGTGGAACTCCAGGCCGTCCAGTTCGGTCCAGGTGATGCGCCGGCTGCCCAGCAGGCCCGTCGTCCGGATCATCTCGGCATCGGCGACCGTCCGGGTCAGCAGGATGTAGGCGAGGCCGACCGCCGGGAACACATACAGCGCCAACCAGAAGGCCGCCCCTGCGTTGGCCAACGGCGTGACGCAGACGAACAGCAGGAACGGGATGATCAGCGCCACCCCGGGCAGGCGGAAGACGGCACGTTCGGGTCTGCTCACCCGTTCATGGTCCCACCGGCCGCGTCCGGCGCCCGATCATCGGCGCACAGGCTGCCGCGCCGTCGGTTTGACACCTGCAGCGGGCTCACCGTATGGTCCCTTTCGTGTCCCAGATTCTCGTACTCCGCTAGCGCGTCGCCGTTCGGTCACCCCGAACCCGACGTGCCACCCCTTGGTTATCGCCCACGATGACGAGGGGTTTTTTATTGCCCAGACCAGGGTGAGACGGCCCGGTGAACCAGCCGGACCAACGCGCGAAGACGACACTTGTAGGAACACAGCGGTGCGCGGGCTGCCCGGTCATCGACCGGCGCAGTTCGCGCGCGGCGCGTCGCCGCCCCCGCGGCTCCGACCGCCGACCAGCACGTTCTGCACCAAAGGTAGTTCCCGCAGGCCCGACGAACGTCAGAAGGTCTTGATCATGAGCCAGACACCGATGGCACCGAGTCGACCGACCATGGTCCTCGCCCCGCCCCTCA
>CAXSEW010000247.1:0-6475 GCA_964236185.1 uncultured Nakamurella sp.
GTGGTGCTGTCGGCCTGCATCGTCTGGACCCGACTATTAGGAGACACGCCCTAGTCCTATCCACTGATCGAGCTGAAAGGAGTGCCACCCAATGACCATCGCCAGCGCGCTACCGGCGACTCGAGTCGGCTTGGCGCAGAACCATCTGACCGTGGCAGTCGCCGATCAGCAGCTGAAGTTCCACTACGTGTGGCTGCGGGACAACTGCTGGTGCGACGAGTGCCGGGTGGTGCAGTCCGGCGAGCGGCGGCTCTACACGGCCACCATCCCGGCCGACATCGCCCCGACCGACGCCTACCAGGACGGCGAGGAAACGCTACACGTGCGGTGGAACGACGGGCACACCTCGATGTACGTCGGTCCGTGGCTGACCCGCTACGAGTACTCCACCGGGACCGGCGCGGCCAACGCCCGGCGCAAGCCGGTGCTCTGGGCCGCGGACGGGGAGATCCCCACCTTCGAACACGACGACGTGGTCGGCTCCCCACAGGTCCAGCTCGCCTACCTCCACGCCGTCCGGGACTACGGAGCCGCCGTGGTCCGCAACGTCCCGTCGGTCGACGGCGAGGTGGAGCGGTTCGCCGAGAAGATCGGCCACGTCCGGGAAACGGCATTCGAACGAGTGCACAACGTCCGGCACGACCCGGCCGGCTACAACGTCGCCCACACCGCACTGGAACTCAAGCCGCACACGGACATGCCCAGCTACCACTGGCCGCCGAGCATCCAGCTCCTGCATTTCCTGGTCAACGAGTCCACCGGCGGGGAAACCACCCTCACCGACGGGTTCGCCATTCTGGCCGACCTGAAGAAGAACGATCGAAGTGCGTTCGAGACCTTGGCCCGGATCCCGGTGACCTACCAGCTGTTCAGCCAGGACGAGGACACCTACGCCCGGGCGCCGATGATCATCCTGGACGCCGCCGGCGAGGTGTCGCTGTTCCGCTTCTCCAACCAACTCGCCCAGCCCGTCGACGCGCCGTTCGAGGACGTCGAGGAGTTCTACCGCGCCTACCGCCTGCTCGGCGCCATGATCGACAGCGCTGCCTATCAGCTGGCCTTCAAGACCCGGAGCGGTGACCTGCTGACCGTCCACGGGCACCGGGTGATGCACGGACGGAAGGCATTCGACCCGGCCAGCGGGGGCCGTCACCTGCAGGACGTGTACATGGAATTCGACGACCTGATCGATCGCGCCCGGGTGCTGGCCGGCGTCCACCTGCCCCTGTCCGCCACCGGTCGGAAGGTGTGACCGCGGCCGGCGCCGTGCCGAAGGTCGGCTTCACGGCCATGGCCGACGGCACCGCCGCCGACTACGCCCTGCTCGAAGTCCAGGAAGCCGAAGATCTCAGACGATTCCCGGACCGGGTGCTGGCCTGGCTGGCCACCATGCACGATGACACGTCCGCCTACCTGATCACCCGCCTCGAACATTGTCTGCAGGCCGCGACCCGCGCCCACCGGGCCGGTGAAGACGAAGAAACCGTGGTCTGCGTGCTGCTGCACGACATCGGCGACTACCTGGCCCCGGCCAACCACTCCGAGGTTGCCGCCGCCGTGCTCCGCCCCTACGTCAGCGACAAGAACTACTGGATCGTCAAGCACCACGGCATCTTCCAGGGCGTCTACTACTACCACTTCAACGGCGCCGATCCGCTCGCCCGCGACCGGTACAGGGACCACCCCTACTACCAGGCGACCATCGACTTCTGCGCCCTGTACGACCAGAACTCCTTCGACCCGCACTACCAGTGGGAGCCGATGGAGTTCTTCAAACCCATGCTGCGCCGCGTGCTCGCCACGCCCACGCACGTGGAAAGTTCCTCCACCACCTGACACCGTCGATCAGAACCGCTGGTCGAACCCTTGAGAAAGGCAGCACCACCATGTCCCTCGTCCAAGCCGTCCGCAGCCGTCGTGACAACGAGCGCAACCGCCGCGCCCTCCATCACGCGATCGCCGGCGCGGCCACCACCGCCCTCCGAGACGAACTGATCGTGCTGGCCGACACCCGGCCAGCCCGATCAGTGGGGCTTCTCGACGGTTAGGCGCCGGGATCCCCAGGCCGGTGCTCGATCATGATGCGATCGCGAATTACAGCATGATCTTCGAAACGTCCCGCTTGCGGCTGGAGAGCATCTCGCCGCAGCTGGCCGAAAGGATTGCGGCTGGCCGACGCACCACCCAGGACCTCTGGCACACGGAGTACCCATTCGTTGACGAGCTCGATCCGCTCCGGTCACTCGCGGCCAACCCCATGCCCGATCCGGTGTTCACCATGTACATGATCAGACGGGCCTCCGACGGGATCGCCATCGGCGGATTGGGCTTCTTCGGTCCACCCGACGACGCGGGACGTGTCGAGGTCGGCTATGGATTGGTGCCTGCAGCGCGAGGCATCGGGTTCGCCACCGAAGCCGTGCAGGCGGCAGTGCAGGTCGCTGCCGCGCACGGCGCCACCTCCATAGCGGCGGACACCGACACCGGCAATCAGGCATCGCAGCGCGTGCTGGTCAAGGCCGGGTTCGTAGAGATTCGTCGTGACCAGGCATCCCTGTTCTTCGCTCGACCGCTCGGTTCACCGTTCTCATCGGCTCGACCGATGGTGCACGAGCTCGACGGATCGGCGATCGACTAATCCGAGTAGCTCGGTCGTCACACCGCAGTCGCGGACTTTGCAGCCGCCGGGGCGGAGATTCTCGGCGGCGACCCGGCCGCTGCGCGCATGACCGCCGAGCGCAAGTGGGACCGCACGCCCAGCACCGAGCCCGCGGTGCTGCTGGCCGATCAGCTGGGCACGATGTTCGCCCGTTTGGACCGCACGCCGCACTGGCGCGGGCGGCTGGTCGAACTCGCGATCGCCGACGCTGGTGGTGGTGGTCGCCGCGACCCGTTCTCCCCGGGCAGCAGCAGCGAATCGCTCGCACGCGAGGTCGCTGCTGCGATGCTGGCGCTCTCTTCCTGATTGCTCTGATGGGCGTCGGCCCGTACTGCATCAGAACCGATCCTTGACGATTCCACGCCCGAGCAGGCGATCGGCGGCCGCCTCGAGAATTGCGCCGAGCGCGACGAGCTCGTCCATCGCCGCGGCGGGCGCCTCTTTCGGCGCGCTTCCCCGGCGAACCGGCGTACCGTCCTCGATCGCGACCGCGAGGTCGACCAGGAGCTTCCAGCGCAGCGCGATTGCGGCGTCGACACCGAGCCGGACAGACGCCGGGTCGACCTCTGCCCCGGCCTCGCGAATGCCGTCGGTGTAGGCGGCGACCGCTGCGTCGAAGCATCGGGCGATCAGCCCGGCCGAGCAGTCGCCGCGTCGCGCCGAGGAAAACAGCAGCGAAGCAAGATCGGCCCCGACCGCACCCGGGCCGACCGATTCCCAGTCGATGAGTACCGTCACCCCGGCGGAGCGCAGGATGTTCGCCCCGACGGCGTCGTGGTGGCAGAGCGTCTGCGGCAGCGAGCCGAGCAGCGCGGCGAGGTGAGGTTGTGAGTTGATGAGGCTGACGCCGAGATCGAGTCGCGAACCGAGCGTGGCGCGGGCCGCCGGGGACGCCCGACTCAGTATTTCCCGCCCTTCAGCCTGGGCGCCCGGTTGCGCATGCCGTTCGATCCAGCCGCGGAACAGCCAGGGTTCCGATGTGGGACGGCTGAGCCAGGTGCCTGAAAGACGGCCGAGATCGCGCGCGACCCCGACGATGCTGCCCTCGGTGGTGGCGCCCTCGGCGTCCGGCTCGACGTCCTCGAGCCACAGCACGATATCGCCCTCAGGCAGTTCCTCGACGCCGTGGAGCGCCGGAGCACGCACTCCGGCCGGAAGCTCGGCGAGCAGACCCGAGCTGTACGCGGCGCGCTCGCGGCGGCCGTTGTCGACCAGGTATTTCGAGGCGACACCCGATGCACCGGTTGACTTCTCGATCAGGGACCAGGGCAGCCGTTCGGTCGCGGTCACCGCAATTCCGGAAACCCGCCGCAGTTCACGGTGGGCGAGGAAGGCGTCGTAGCGCAGACCGGAGGCGACGACGTCCGCCAGCTCGACGACCCTCGCGCCGATCACGTCCGCGACCGCCGCCGCCAACATGCTCCCCTTTTCTATGCTCATGAGGCCGGGCGAACGGCCAGCGACGCAATGGCTCTTTCTCCAGCCGAGCTAACATCGGGGCCGTGGAATTGGAATTGATCGACGCAGCGTCGGCAGAGTTCGAACGCGTGGTGCGTCAGGTCCCGGAAGACTGTTGGGAGCGGCCGACGCCGTCGGAGATGTCGGTACGCGAGTTGGTCGAGCACGTCGTGATGGGAAATCGGTTGACCGCGCTGCTGCTGGCGGGCCTCGATCGTGGTGAGGCTCGGGCCAGGCTCACCGGTGATCAGCTCGCGGACGATCCGATCGCGGCCGTGGTCGAGTCGGCCCGGCGCCAAGTACAGGCATTCGCTGCCACGCCGCCCGAACATTCCGTTGCTGGGCCGCACGGCAACGTTCCCGCCGCTGCCTACATGCGGTTCCGTCTCGTCGACCTCGTCGTGCACGCTTGGGACCTCCTCCATGCAGCACGACTCGACGAGACGATCGATGCTCACATTGTCATCGACGTGATGAACATGGTCGAGCCACACCTGGACGACATGCTCGCCTACGGGGCGTACGGCGCCGGCCCGAGCGGCAAGCTGGCTGCGGATGTGGCACCGCAGCAACGACTGCTCGACTGGTTCGGACGACGGCCTTGACCGACGTCGTCACCGCCTCGGCCGTTCCCCAGAAAAACAGCATGCAGAGGGGTACACCTCCACGCTCGACGAATTTACCGTCATCCAGGCAGAGCTCGTCCGGTCGGTCCGCGAGGCGCTGACCAGCGGACTGCGCTCCATTCCGGGATGTGGCTAGGCCGCTCAGCTCGATATCGTACGACGATGCTGCCTTCTGGACTATCGATGCTGTGGGAGTCGACGGAGCCCGGTGCGGCGCTGCGGGAGCGGTTCGGCTTTGCATCGTTCGACGAAGCGGCGCAATGGGTCTCGGCCGGCCTCGCCTCCTGCTGGCGCATCACGGTCCGGGAGTGCACGCGGCTGGTGATCAGTGACCGCAACGCGATCCTGTGGGCCACGACTGACCTCGGAGACGTCGTGGTCAAGTGGTCGATGGATCGGGCCAGGTTCGGCGACCTCGACCGTTCGTCCCGCCTCCTACACGAACTCAGCGGCAGCGGGGTTCCGGTGGCCACCCCAGTCCTGACCGCGGACGGCGAGGTGCGGACGATTCTCGACGGCCCGTCGGGTCCGATTTCGGTCATCGTGCTGCCGGAACTGGACGGGGACTGGTTGGACGTCGGCGATCGAGCTGCCGTGCACGCGGCGGGTGCCTGTCTTGCCCGGCTTCACCGGGCGCTGGCAGCGGTCGACGTCGGACCATGGCTGCCGACCCCCACTCCAATGCCGGCGCGGATCCGGTTATGGCTGGATCAACAGGACCGCGGGTTCGCGCCGGAGGCGTCCCTTCGGCTACGGGGCCTGCTGTCCGGATCACCTGTGCTCGAGGACACACCTCAGTTGGTGCACAACGACTTTCGGGCCGCCAACATCCTGGCGCAGGACTCGGAAATCGTCGGTGTCCTCGACCTCGACGAGGTGCTCGTCGATCACCGGGTCAGCGACCTCGCAAAGGGGAGCACCTACCTCCGGACACGATTCAGGTCATGGGCACCCACGCCGATCACCGTGCAACATCAACTACGAGTCGGCTACGAATCGATTCGACCTCTGTCACCCACCGAATCGGCCTGGCTTCCGATCTGCACGCTGTGGCACGGCATCACCGCGATCCCGGGCGCGGACGACACCGCGGGATGGGCTGCAAGTCTGTGACAACGCTGCGGGCGGCTACCGGCAGAAAAAAAGTCGTTGCTCAGTGATCAGGTCCAATGGGCCCCCGGTGTAGCGCATCAGGCCCCGTCCAGGATCCAGTTCGACCGCCGCTGATGAGTGCACACTGCTTTCGTGGCGAACATGTACCCCCCGATCGAGCCCTACGAGTCCGACATGCTCGACGTGTCCGACGGGCACCAGCTCTACTGGGAAACCTGTGGCAACGCCGACGGCGCGCCGGCGCTCCGGCTGCACGGCGGCCCGGGAAGCGGGTTGTCGGCCAATGCACGCCGCATCTTCGACCCTGTCGCCTACCGCGCGGTGCTCTTCGATCAGCGCGGTTGCGGGCGGAGCCGGCCGTTGGGCAGCGACCCATACGCCGAGTCTGACGAGCAATACCACCGCGCACCTGATCGACGACATCGAGCGGCTGCGACAGCATCTGGGGATCGATCGGTGGGTGGTCGTCGGCGTCTCCTGGGGCGTCACTCTCGGCATCGCCTACGCCCAGCGTCACCCGAAGGCGGTGCGCGCCATGGTGTTCGCTTCGATCACCAGCGCCGACCGCCACGAGATCGATTGGATCGTCCGCGATATGGGTCGAATCTTCCCACGCGAG